>JAFTLJ010000007.1 GCA_017456005.1 Clostridia bacterium
GCTTGTACGATACGTTCGGATTCAAAATCAAGAGAGCTTGTTGCCTCATCGAGAATAATGATCTTAGGATTGCGAAACATAAGACGTGCAATGCAAAGTCTTTGATTCTGACCTCCCGACAAAGACATATTTTTCTTTCCAAGAACAGTATCAAGACCGTTCGGGAGCTTCTCTATTTCGTCTTTCAAATATACCTTTTCAAGAATCGACCATAATTCTTCGTCAGTTGCTTTGCTGCCGAAGGTGATATTATCTCTTACGGTCGTATCAAAAATAATGTTCTCTTGATTGACGATGCCAACTGATTGTCTGATAGAGGAATAAGTGCAATCACTCAAACATTGTCCATCGATAAGCACTTCACCCTCCCCCGGCTCATAAAATCGCAACAAGATATTTGCCAATGTACTTTTACCTACACCGGATACACCGACAACACCGATTTTCGTTCCCGCCTCGATATGTAAGTCGATATTTTTGAGAACGTCTTTTTTCTCGGTATAGAAGAAAGAAAGGTTTTTAATATCTATACTTCCGTTACGAACATCAAGCTTTTCAAGATTATTCTCATTTTCCTCATCTTCATCTAAAAGCTTAAATACGCGCTCAACGCAGGTCTTACGCTTTTGGTAGTCTACGTTGCCGTGCAATACACGTCTGATGTTCCAAGATACCATTGAAAAATAGGATGCGATAGCAACGTACTGTCCGATATTGATAGAACGTCTTGCCACAAAGAAAGCACAGATAATATAGAAAACGATGTCTGCAAGGAAATAGATACCGCTAATAATTTGATCGGACTTGAACTGTATGATATCTTGCTTTACTGAGGAATCAATAATATCCTTATTTTTGTTTGTGAAAATCTTGAGTACCGTTTTCTCCGCTACAAAAAGCTTGATTTCTCGCATCCCTTTGAGCATTTCCATAAGCCAAGCAGAATACTTACCTTGCTTGGTACGGATCTCGTCGGATGCTTTTTTCATTTTTGCTTCAATCGTCTTACATACTATCGCTGAAATCGGGATGATTGCTACCATCAAAAGCGCGATTTCCCATTTCATAAAAGCAACAATTGTCAACGATACTATCGTACCGATTCCGGAGTTCAAAATTCTCATACCAAAGCGCTGTATGATATGGTGAAACTCTGCGGTATCGCTATTTATAGTGCGGATCACATCACCCGTTTTTATATCGGTCAGCACGCTCGGCTTCATACGCAATACTTTTCTGTAACAAGCGATACGAACGTCGTAAACGTATTTGTTATGTACTCTTTGCCACAATATTAGCTGAATAAAGCCACAAGCTGCGTAACCGAAAAACACAAGTGCATACCATAGCGTTGCATAGAGGAATCCCTGCATATCCGCTTCATAGACCGCAAAATTGATTACGTCCTCCAAAAACAGAGGTATGATCTGATTAAACACAAGCTCCACAAGCAGAACTAAATAACTAATCAGAAATGCCCATTTATATGGCTTTGCAAATTGCCATATTCTTTTAATTATTACACTATCCTTCAAATCGTCACCCCCTTGGGGAATTTACTCTAAGTCGTATTTCTTGAAAAGCTCCTTGATTCTTGTATCATTTTCATACTCGGGACGCTTTTTCAAAAACTCCACTGTGTCCTTTACATAACAATCAAGCTGATATTTCGTGTGCATTTGATATTCCACGGAATCGTTGTTCTCAAACAACAACGAATATTTTCCTTCTTGATTATTAAGGAAATTCAAAAATTCAACTCTGCCTGCAAATAGCATTTCGGCTTTTTCAAGGGCAAGATCAAATCGGTTCAGCTTGGTGTGTTTTTTTACCATACCGCAAAGCAGAACGTACTTTTGGAAGGTTTGGCGGCAAGGCAAATAATCACCACCGGAAAGAAAGACGTTGAGCAACCGGAGCATATATTCCTCGTATTCTATACGCTGTGCCAATCCGTTTTCACTATCCCTCGCTTGATGTATTTCTCCCGCCATACGGATGCATCTTGAAATGTATCTTGCTTTCAAAGCAAAGCTTGACCGACACTTCAACATAGCGTCGTCATATTCCTTGTTCGCCTGCGCAATTTCAGCCTCCCAATACAATCTATCGCCAAATGTCACGGGAATCTTACCGAGCATCTCTTTTGCTTTCTCATTTTCACCAAGCGCGGCATAACCGCGCGCAAGGACGAAATGGTTCATGAAAACCGTATCAATGTCGGTTTCGTATTTGAATATACAGTTTGCATACTTTTCGCATTCGGCAATAAGTTCACTTTTTCCTCTGTCTTGTGTTTTGCCTGCAACGATCATATCCACCAAGCATTTAAGGCACAAAGAAGCTGCTTCGGAATTCTGCGGATGCGCGGAAAAATATGCATTCAACATTTTGTAGTTCTTAGCCGAATCCCTTTGATCTCTGAAAACCTCTTGTCTGTGATAATCTTTACGTAGTTCTTCAAAATCCTCGGGCTTTGTATAATGCTCATAATCAAAGAGAGCATCAGTAGAGATATCCAAAGCGGACGCCAACGGAACCACCTGCGATATATCGGGCGCTCCCGTATCTGTTTCCCACTTTGAAACAGCCTGAACGGATACGCCAATCAGATCAGCAAGCTCTCTTTGTGTATAGCCTTTTTCTTTTCGATATTTCTTTATATTCTGTCCAATCGACATAATCACACCCCCATATTTTGATGTCTGTAGCATAATTATACCATACTTTGATCTTACAGTAAACAAACCATTTGGAAATAATCATTCCACGGAGCGTGGAATTTTCAAAAAAAGATAGCCGAGAGCGACCAAACGGTTACTCTCGGCGGTGGTTTTATTTAGGGATTGATGCTTTTTCCTTCGACACAGAACACTCCGTTCGTCAAAGGCTTTTCAAAGTCGGGCTTATCTAAAATCCCTCTACGAATCAATTCATCGGTAACATATCCGATAATCTGATACAGATAACAGTTTACCCACTGATTGATTTGATCGTGCAGATGGTTCGGCACAAAACTTTCAAAATTCTTACGCACAGACATAATCCAGTCGGCAAGAATGTCGTTTATCTTTTCATCGGTCATATCGAACAGCGAAGCAAACTTAGCAAATTGTTCTTCCGTAAAATAAGGGATATTAAGACAATATCCATCCTCGGAGAGCGTGATCAAATTGTTTTCTATAAAGCGTGCTGCGTTTTCTTCGGTCAGAGTTTCTTTAGATATAACTCCACTGTTAATGTATTGCGATACACCGCTCTTGCACATCCAGCGCGTTCCGTTATTATGATAAATATTATAATCAAAATACTTATTGATCCAATAATAGTATATTTGCGGTGACGGGTTGTTTTCATCGTTTGCTACATTACAACCGGAATTGTATTCAGAGCTATTTTCAGTTTTGTCTACGGTTTCTTCTACGATAAACCAACCATAGCCTCCGTCCTTTCTCGGAGGATACGGACCATTTTCAAACTTTAAGCGATTATTCTTTACATCGCGAATTTTTCGTCTAAGCAGATATGGAACGATAATATAACCAAGCCTGCCTATACCAAAATTGTTACCGTAAAAATCAATTGCGCTGATCTTTGTTTCCGTTTCTTTTAAAATCGCTTCAAGTTTATCTGCAAGCATATTGACCACCGATACGGAAACATCCTCGGTTTGTTTTCTGTCTTTCAAGCGGAAAATAATAAAATCAGTGGCGTATTTATTACCAACCTTACAGATAGCATCGCCGTATTCAAGTCGAGGAAGTTCGTCTTCGATATACATTGTAGGAACACCCGTGCCCATACTAATTTCCTCTACTGTCAAAGGTTTCTCGTAAGCCGCAAGACAGATTGCTCGTGCGATTTGCGAGGATAAATATTGATGCGTATTTGCATGACCATTGCATACAATCGTATTCCAATTGATTCTTTGATACACCTTATCCATTTTGTCTTCTCCTATCCTATCTCTGATTTTTTGGCGTCCTACATTCAGACGCCATTTGATTGTGGTTTCGGGGAGTGAATATTTTTTTGCAAGACTTCTGACCGGTAATTCTCCAATATAGTAGTCTACAAAAATATTCCTGTACTCGGAAGATAACGTATGTAAATACCTAAACACCATTTCATATTGCTCTTGTGTGTTGTCTTCATCAATATCGGAATAATCCGCAATATCAAAGAGTTCGTTTTCGCACGACAGTACGATTTGATTTTTATTTCGAGCGTCAATGAAGCGCGCATATCGATTATGAGCAATTCGCCAAACCCAAGCGTCAAGCGATTCGATTTGATACTTGTTCATTCCTTCAAGAATGTGACAAACAATTTCGCTTGCAAGATCCTCAGCATCATAACGATTTGATAGCCGTTTGCAACAGAAACGAAATATTGGTTCGATATATGGGATGATTTTGTTCTCGTCCAAGTTTTTCTCCTCCTTTCTTCGGCGGTGCAATCATGATTACACCCTTATAGTGCATCAATATCAATTTGGATAGGTGGTTTTATAAAATTATATCATAAATTTATGAATTAGTCTATACACTTCATTGCTTCACAAAATATTTTCATTTTACCCTCTTGACAAATATTTTGTGCTATGTTATAATTAAAGAACCAATTGGCTCATTATATTTCGGAGGGCATTTTATGAGAAGCAGAGATGAATCGCTGTTCGGCAAGATCATCGATTTTGTAAATGAATACTTTGAGGATTACGGCAGGTCTCCCTCCACTCGGGAGATTGAGCAAGGTATTGGCGCATCCCGCCCCACGATTCAGCGTTATCTCAAAACTATGCAGGAGCAAGGCGAGATCGAATACGACGGACACCGTGGTATCATCACAAAATATATGCGAGAACTGATGGACACCAATCGTGTGCAGATGGGCAATTCCATTCCTTGCGGACCACTCACCGAGGTGACCGATGCGGAGCTTGAGCATATTCGTTTGCCCATGGCTTTGGCGGGTAGCGGAGATTTCTTCCTTCTGCGTGCAAGCGGTGATTCGATGATAAACGCAGGTATTGACAGCGGTGACCTTGTTCTTATTCGCAAACAAGAAACGGCGCGTGAGGGTCAGATCGTTGCCTTTCTCTATCAAAGTGATTGTACAACTCTCAAGCGTTATCATCGTGAGAGCGAAAGCGAGGTACACCTTATCCCCGAAAACGATTCAATGAAGCCAATTATTCTGAAAGGCGAACAGCTGAATGCTTTGAAGATCCAAGGCGTTGCCACCATGGTGATGAAGGATCTCGAATAAAGAAAGGAAATGCAATGAAAGAACTTATTTTTAAGAAAATCGAGAATTCTACTATCTTTGCCACAGATTATCGTAATTTTTGCATTAATAATACAATACAGTTTTCTGATAGTGGCATGGCAGTTGTATACGGTCCTAATGGTACTGGAAAAACCAGTTTTATAAATGTGCTTGCAGAAAACGATAACACGTCCTTTATAGCTGAACATGACGGAATACAAATACAGGATAATTCATCTGGATTCTTCCACGTTATACTTGATCAGAACAATCGACATATCATTAGTGGAACAACAAAGGATTTTTTTCTTGGTGATAATATCCAGAGAGAATTTGAACTAAAGGAATATATAGACGAAGAAAGAACTCGTATACTCGGAGTAGTTGCCAATAATCTGAAAACCTCTTTCGGCATATCCTCTTCATCAAGCAAAATACTGAACTATGTTCAAAATTCGGATTTCAAAAAACTATTAACAGACATTTCGAACGCTCGCTCAAAAGGTGCAAAATACAAAACCGAAGAATTAATTAATATAATAAATGCGCTTCCGGCATCGGTCGTTGGAGAATATGCGGAAGAAAAACTGTCATTTGTTATCAAAGATATAAATGAAAAAGAATCCATAATAAAAAAGATCAAGGATATCCCGCTGGATGATATAGTTGTAAATACCCATGTGCACGAAATAGAAGAAAACACCGAGGCTATAAAAATTCTTGAAAGATTTCATACCAAAACGCAGTGCATTGTTTGTGATACTTTGGGTATTGATTCGCACCGTTTGATTGAGAAAAAGAATGCAAATCGTGAAAATGTTATGCAATCTATTAGTGACACTGTGCGTGCTGCAATAGAACATGTTATCAGCATTACCGGCATGTATGATCCATTTGAAATAAAAAATGCATTACTTGAGGCACTCAATACCGGAAACGCATCTCCTATTATTCGATTGCGTGAAGAATTTGAAACCTATATCTCCATTTACAATACGAAACTAATTGCAACATTGCAGGATGTCGTGAATACGAGCGATATTGGTAACAAACTTTCGGAGTATAATCGAATTATTGCTGAACGTCCTGAAATCACTGAGGAAGATATGCTTTACATTGAAAATATCATAAGTAATAGCATGAACAAATCTTTCAGAATTGATCGTGACGAGAATAACACCTTGAAGATTCAGCTCGCCAATGAAGATTTTCTCAACATTGACAGAAAAGAACTTCCTCTAAGCACCGGAGAGCAAAATTTCTTGTCTTTGACATTTGAATTTTTGAGAGCAAAAAATTCGAACTGCAAAATTGTGGTAGTTGATGATCCTATCTCCAGCTTCGATTCTATATACAAAAACAAAATTGTATTTGCTATGGTTAGAATCCTCAGAGAAAAGCAACGCATTATATTGACTCACAACACAGATGTGCTTAGATTGCTGGATAGCCAATATCCTAATTGTTTTAACCTATATATTATGAACAACAAAGAGGGTGAAAGTAACGGATTTACAAAATTATCATTCAAAGAAAAGAATATGCTTATTAACCTCAAAAACTTGTTAGATGCTTTTAGAGGGGACGTATTGCGCCATATTTGCAATGTAGAAGAGTTTTTGATTTCTCTAATTCCATTTTGTAGAGGGTATGCGGGACTCATTAATGAAGCAACTATTGAGAACCAGTTGTCACAAGTAATGCACGGATACAAAAACGAAAATGTAGATATTGCAGATATTTATATTACATTATTCGGTAATGCTCACAACACGCTCCCGACCAGCTATATTGTTAACGTTTCAGACATACTGAGAAAAAATGTTGACACCTTGGATATAGTTGATCCTATTGAGTATCCAGTCCTAAACAAAACACTAAAACATTCATTCTCTTATTTGCAACTTAGATTGTGGGTGGAGAAAACATTGGTTGATAAAAAAGGTTTGAATATAACCCATCACATGCAGCTTGGCAAAATAATTGATTTGGCTTTTCCGAACGCAACAGATCCTGCAAGTATTCGCGCAAGGGTCAATCTCACTTCAAAGAAAACTTTGATAAACGAGTTCAACCATTTTGAAGGAAACCTTAGCATATTCCAACCAGCAATAGATATAACCGATACCGCTTTGTCAGATGAGAAAAATAAAATTTTGCAAATCATAGGTGCTGTAAATAGAGGTGAAATATAAGGTTGGAGGTTGATTATTGTGCTAAATAGAATTCGAAAAAACATTCAATCCAATTATACCTATTGTGATATCATATACAAGCCCACCGCGAAGCAAATTTCATTTTTAGATGAAAAAATAATGGCACCGATACTTGAGGATAAGAATGAATACCGACTTTATTATCGTATCTTAAAAGCCGAAGAAGCAATGTTATGCGGAGAATGGGAATCAGTTAGTCAATATATTTGCGGTTATGCGGAAACGGGTGCTATTGTTTTGCAAATCGGAAAACACATTATTCCCAAACCGATGCAATATCAAATTGCGATTGATCTATATACAGACAAAGGTGATATGTATAGCGAAATAATGGATATTGTAAAAAATGGAAAGGCGTATCGCCCGGACGATTGGAACAAAGAAATGCCGGAATGTGTGCGTAACGATACCACCTTCACCGTTTATCGGGCTGGGGGAGAAAATATCGATAATGCAGCCGAATGTATGTCGTGGACACTGTGGCGTGATGTCGCCGAGTGGTTTGCCGAGCGACATGAGTATTACAGGCAAGGAACACAGCACTTATATAAGGCGACTATTTCCGCCGATGATGTAATAGCGTTTACAAATTCAAGGCAGGAGTTTGAGATCATACAATATCGTGGAGTCAAAGATATTGAGGAAATCCCTCGTTTAGGTGTGTCTGATAAATACAAGGACTTGACCGCTGTGTCAACTTTCAATTTGGATGAGATAGATGAAAAAAGCAGTCTTGCCGTTGACCTATTTTCACGTTGGTATTGGCAAAACAAAAACGGCGAAGCATAAATAGAGGAGGTAAAACTATTGGCAGAAGAAAGAACTATTCAACAAAACGCGGATGAATTTGTAACCGCACTTATAAATACCATCGGCAGCGGAACTGTGCAGGAGGTAGTAGATAAAAACCGCGACGATGCGCTTGACATTTCAAATATTGCGGTCAATCTTCCCCTCAAAGAAATGCCGCCCGAAGTGGTAAAGTATCTCAAAGACCTCACGCAGACCGATAAAGGCACAAGTATGTATACACGCCACGATCTTAGCTTGGCGTTTCAGCCCTCTCATTTTTCGGGCGAAGATAATCCGCTAATGTTGTTTTATAAGGCGTTTTACGATACCGTTACTTATTACACTACCCTTATCCAAGGCACACCCGAGGTTCGTGATGCGCTGATAAAGGCAATGGCAGATAAGGGGTATAATGAGGATAATATTGATGAGTTCTTAAAACGAGAATGGGATATCAATGCTTATTTGATGAACCTTCCGCAGATTGCTGAGATTTTCAAAGAGTTACCCGATTATTCCGATTACAATCACGGAAAACCTAACAACTATTCTTTGCAAAACGCTAAACGCAAAATCGAGCATATGAGTGGCGGTCAGCTTGTAGAAAATGCATCCATTGAGCGCGGCGGTCCCAAAGATGCAAGCGGTCAATACACACCATATCCTTTGGATGATGCAACCGACGTTACCTCAGAGGTCATCGACAAAGTGTATCTTGAACAATGTCTTGCTCTGCTTTCGCCCGAAGATCGTGAACTTTTGGTACGTCATGCTAACGGTGAGACCTTTACCGCGCTTGCAAAGGACTATGGATATGCCAATGCAAGCGGTGTTAGAAAACGTATTGAGAGAATTAAAAAACAGATAACTAATGCATTTGCTGAATAGGAGATAAATATGGCAATTAATAGTATCAGTAGTGATGTAAAATTTCCGGATATGAATTTTTACAATATGAGCAATCCCGGTGAGATGGCATTGTATCTTGCTCACTGTGATTTTTATCCGTTCCAAAGCGTATTAAGGAACAATCAACTTGCATTAGATGCACTATCACAAGGATATATAGAAATGCTACAAAAGGCGCAAGCCAACGATGATTTCTATACAGAATCTTTTGCTATGACAAGTGGGACATTACACAATTCTCGTGTCAGTTTGCTAACTTATTATTCCTTGGTTTTAACTATGGTATCAATCTTGGAAGAATCAGTAAATACGTTATGTAGAGTATATTACAATATGCTAACGCTGGATAAACAGCTTAGTGAAACAAAGGGGCGAGGATTAGAACGTGCAGCAGAATACTTAAAAAAAGAAGTAGGTATTGAAGGGTTTACTTCAGACCCCCAATGGGAATATATTACAACTATTCGTGATGCAAGAAATATGATTGTTCATAACGGCGGACGAGTAATCAAAGATTTTGATAAATTTGATAAATTCAAAATTGGATATAGAGAAGAAGACCACCAATTATATTTTGAATACAGCGATATTGAAAAAATGTATAATGCCATTCTTGAATATATCGACAGGGCTTTCAGACTTGTTCCCACAAAAAAATAATTCTCGCACATTTGCGAGATTTTCATCACTGTGTTAAAATGAGAGCGAAAGGGGTGATTATATGACAGGGGTTATTTACGCACGATATTCTTCGGACAACCAACGTGAGGAATCAATAGAAGGTCAGCTTCGTGAATGCACGGCGTTTGCACAAAAGAACGATATAACGATTATTGAGCATTATATAGACAGAGCATATTCAGCAAAGACGGACAACCGTCCTGAGTTTCAAAGAATGATACGCGAGAGTGCACGAAAAGCATATGATGTGGTAATCGTATGGAAACTCGACAGATTTTCAAGAAACCGTTTCGACTCCGCAAAATACAAAGCCGCTTTAAAAAAGAACAAAATTCGCGTGATTTCCGCTACCGAAGCAATTTCAGACGGTGCAGAAGGAATAATTCTTGAATCTGTATTGGAAGGCATGGCAGAATATTATTCGGCCGACCTTTCTGAAAAAGTTACACGAGGTCATACGGAAAATGCGCTCAAATGTCAGTTCAACGGCAGCGTTGTTCCTTACGGCTATGTAATTGATAAAGAAAAGCATTATCAACTCGATCCCGAAAAAGCGCCCATCGTTCTTGAAATCTTCAAACGATACACAAGTGGTGAAACAATTACCGCTATTATAAAAGACCTCAATGCACGAGGATTGCGAACAGCTAAAGGAAACGAATTCAACAAAAACAGCCTTCACCATATGTTGAAAAATCGTAATTATATCGGTGAATATCGCTACAAGGATTTCGTTACACCCGGTGGGGTACCTGCTATTGTTCCCGAAGACATCTTCAATCGCGCAGTTGCACTTATTGAAAGCAATAAACACGCTCCCGCGAGGAAGAAAGCAAAAGAGGATTATTTGCTCACCACAAAGCTTTTCTGCGGAAATTGTCTTGCCATGATGATTGGCGAGAGCGGTCAGAAAAGCAACGGGAATATTTATCGCTATTACAAGTGCGCAGGTGCCAAGAAGCATGTTTGCGACAAGAAAACCGTTCGCAAGGAATGGATAGAGGATATCGCGCTGCAGTTGACGATGAAGATATTGATGAGTGATGAGGATCTTCAAAAAATCGCTGATAGAATTATGGAACTTCAAAAGAGTGAAAATACGCTAATCCCCGCACTTGAACGACAACTTGAAGATGTTCGTGCCTCCATTGATAATATTCTTAAAGCTATCGAAATGGGGGTCTGCACACGTTCCACAAAATCCCGTCTCGAAGAACTTGAGGCGGAGGAAGAACGTATCAAAGGGGATATTTGCCGTGAGCAGTTGGATTCCCGACTTGTCACCGAAGATCAGATTTGGTATATCTTTGATAAGTTCCGTCAAATGGATTTATCAATGCCCAAGCAACGCCAACGTCTGCTTGACAGTTTCCTGCAATCTATCGTTCTTTTTGATGATAAACTCATTATCTCGTTTAACTACCGTAGTCAACCCGTTACCATTATGCTCGATCAGTTGGTCGATTTTATTAACGGTAGCGGTTCGGATTTGGTAAGTGCTGCTTCACCATAAACAAAAGCAGATGCGCAAGCATCTGCTTTTTTGTTTATATATAGGATAAGCAGGGAATCGAACAGAGTGCGTTTTTTTATTTTTTGAAACTTTTTATGATTGATATGTCAAAATTCAACAAAAAACGATTATTATTTTTGTTATCCAACTTCCAAAAAAATACAATATAAAAGTTGACAAAGATTGTATTTTGGTATACAATCAAGAATATCTTTTTTATTTTTGCAGGAGGAAATAATTATGGCAAGAATATACAATTTCAGTGCAGGCCCTTCTATGCTCCCCGAAGAGGTGCTAAAGACAGCGGCGGCAGAAATGCTTGAATACGGCGCAACGGGTCAATCCGTTATGGAAATGTCCCATCGCTCCAAGGAATATCAAGCAATAATCGATGAAGCGGAAGCAGATCTCCGCGAAATAATGAACGTTCCCGAAAATTACAAGGTGCTCTTTTTACAGGGCGGCGCTTCAACACAGTTTGCAATGGTTCCGATGAACCTTATGACGAAGAACGGGAAAGCAGACTATATTGTAACAGGTCAGTGGGCTAAGAAAGCATATAAAGAAGCCGCACGCTATGGCGCGGCACGCGTTATTGCCTCCTCAGAAGACAAAACATTTTCTTATATCCCCGAAGTTACCCCCGATATGGTAGACCCCGAAGCAGATTACGTTCACATTTGCATGAACAATACAATATACGGCACAAAATGGCAGAGCCTGCCCGAAACGGGCAACGTGCCGCTTGTGGCGGACATTTCCAGTTGCATTCTTTCAGAGCCCATAGACGTTTCTCGCTTTGGTGTGCTCTATGCCGGTGCACAGAAGAACGTAGCTCCCGCAGGTCTTACAATAGTTATTATAAGAGAGGACCTTATCGGCAATGCTATGGATATAACCCCCACTATGCTCAATTACGCGACACATGCGGAAAACGGCTCTATGTTCAACACGCCCCCTTGCTACACCATCTATATCGCAGGGCTCGTGTTCAAATGGATAAAGAGCCTCGGCGGGCTTGAAGAAATGAAGAAGATCAACGTGGAAAAAGCAAAGCTTATCTATGATTTTCTCGATTCCTCCAAGCTTTTCAAGGGCACTGTCGTGCCCGAAGCACGCTCGCTTATGAACATTCCGTTCGTAACAGGAGATGCAGAGCTTGACGCAAAATTTGTGGCAGAGGCAAAAAAAGCGGGCTTTGTAAACCTCAAGGGCCACCGCAGCGTGGGCGGCATGCGCGCCTCTGTATATAACGCGATGCCTGTGGAGGGTGCACGCGCGCTCGTTGAATTTATGAAAAAATTTGAAGAGGAAAACCTGTAATGTACGCAATAAAAACATATAACAAAATTTCCGCTGTAGGGCTTGACCTGCTCGATAGAACAAAATATACCGTTTCCGATACAGCGGAAGAGCCCGTTGGCGCTATAGTTCGCTCTGCGGCGCTCCATGAAGAAAAATTTGCCCCCACGCTCCTTGCCATCGCAAGAGCCGGCGCGGGCACAAATAATATACCCACAGACAGATGCAGCGAAGAGGGTATTGTGGTATTCAACACACCCGGCGCAAACGCAAACGCTGTTAAAGAGCTCGTGCTTGCGGGGCTTTTCCTTTCCTCGCGTAAGATAGTGCCCGCTATAGAATGGGCTAAAACTCTTAAAGGCAACGGCGACGCTGTAGGCAAGATGGTGGAAAAGGGCAAATCTGCTTTCGCAGGTCCCGAAATAAAGGGAAAAACGCTCGGCGTAATAGGCCTTGGTGCCATAGGCGTGCTTGTGGCAAATGCCGCGCTCGAGCTTGGCATGAAGGTCTACGGCTATGACCCGTACCTTTCCTTGCATAACGCATGGAACCTTTCCCGCGAGGTGCAGCACGCCGCAGAAATGAAAGAAATTTTCGAAAAATGCGATTATATCACGCTTCACATTCCGCTTAATGCGAATACCAAGGGCTTTATAAATGCTGCCGCGTTCGCTTCCATGAAGGATGGCGTGCGCATACTTAATTTCGCACGCGACGGTCTTGTAAACAGCAACGATATGCTCGCCGCACTCGCAAGCGGCAAAGTGGGCGCATACGTTGTGGATTTCCCCACGGACGAAATGATCGGCGCAGATGGTGTTGTTTGCATACCCCACCTCGGCGCGTCCACGCCCGAAAGTGAAGATAACTGTGCTGTTATGGCGGCAGAGGAGCTTATGGATTATATCGAAAACGGCAATATCAAAAATTCCGTTAACCTTCCCGACGTTTCTATGCCCAGGGGCGCAGACGTTCGCATCTGCGTTGTGCACAGAAATATACCCAATATGCTTACGTCCATCACGTCTGTTCTTGCAAAAGATAACGTAAATATCGAAAATATGCTGAATAAATCAAAGGGCGAATACGCCTATACCGTGCTCGACGTTAACAAGTGCGACGTAGACGCCGTTAAGGCACATATAAGCGCGGTAGAGGGTATCATTCGCGTTCGCATAATCTAAAAAGCGAGCGGTTTTCGCCGCACGCCGAAACAGGAGCTAATATGAGATTTTCAAATTTACATACGCATACCACCTTTTCAGATGGCAAGGGCACCGTTCGCGAAAACATAGAATCGGCTATTGCCAAAAACATGCTTTCACTCGGCTTTTCCGACCATAGCTTCACCGCTTGCGACACGAGCTACTGTATGATGCTCTCGGATTACGAAAAATACTGTACCGAGGTAAAAGCACTCGCAGAGGAATATAAAGAAAAGCTGCCTGTTTTTCTTGGCATAGAGAAGGACTACTATTCCGAAATAGAAAAAGGTATGTTCGATTACGTTATAGCTTCCGTGCATTACATCGTGCGCGGCGGCGTTTGCTACCCCATAGACCATACGGCAAAGCAGCAGGAGACTTGCCGCGACGAGGCTTTCGGCGGAAATATGCTCGATATGGCAAAATGCTACTATGAAATGGTGGCAGAGCACGCGGCGGCTTGCAAGCCCGATGTCATAGGGCATTTCGATGTGCTGAATAAATTCAGCATTATGCCCGAGGCCGACGAAAGGTATATTGCCGTAACTGAAGAGGCGATGAAGGAAGCCTTCAAGCATTGCAAGCGCTTCGAAGTAAATACGGGCGGCATTTCGCGCGGCTGGCGCAAAAATCCGTACCCCTCGCTCTACTTGCTGGAGTTGCTGCGCGATCTGGGCGGCGAGGTGGTTATAAACAGCGACTCCCACCACCCCGACAACCTTGATTTCCATTTTTGCGAATCTGCCGAGCTTTTGAAAAAAGCGGGATTTGAAACATTCTCCGTTTTCAACGGCAATGGCTTTGATAAGATAAAGCTTTAAAAAATAAAACGCTCTTTTTCCTCGGGAAAAGAGCGTTTTTGCGTTTATATTTCGTTTTTGTCTATCGTGGCGAGGTACAGCTCCGCACCGAAGTTGTTTTCGTACAGAACATATATCTTGCCAGACTTTATATCTGCCGCTATATCGGCATATCCCCCGCGGTTTTTATCTATAACAAGACTTTTTGTCCAGCTTTTTCCGCCGTCATCGCTTATTTTAAGCGTTATATTTTTGCGGTTTTTCGCATGCTCACAGTTCACGAAGAGCAGCTTTTCGCCGAATGATGCGGAAGAACCGAAGCAGACGGGGTCTTTATGCGCTCTGTCGGGGGCATATTCGGAAAAAGAGCTGAAGTCGTTTTTCAGCACGGCGTATGCGCGTGCAGGTGCGTTCTGCCGTATGGCGAGGTATATTTCTCCGCCGGGAAGCTCTGCCGCCACGGTTTCGTTTGGGGAAACTATATCCTCGCTCGCAGGGAGAAGCGGAGTGGTGCACCACGTTTTGCCACCGTCGCGGCTGTAAAGCACGCCCACCTCGCTCGGTGCGTGAGCGTCTTCGGGCTTGCCAAATTTTTTCGGCACGAGCCAGAAGGGGAAGACGAGCGTGCCGCCGGATGTACATATTCCGTGCCCGGGGCCGAGCGCGAAAACATTTCTGTACCCCGGCAAGGTTGCGGATGTTATATCGAGCGCATGGCTGAAGGTCCTGCCGCCGTCTTTGCTCGTTCTATACAGCACTTTGCCGCCGCGCGTGGCATAGTCTTCGCAGTATAGAAAGTGGAGCGTACCGTGTGCGTCTTCTGCCATAACGGGATTGTTTACCGTAGGGTGTTCTTCTGTGCCGTGCACAAGCACAGTGGGTGCGGAAAAAGAAGCGCCGCCATCCCGGCTTTTGCGCATTACTATATCCATAAGTGCCCAATCGCTCGCGCTTTTGCGTGCCTCGCCGTATATTATTATTTCGCCGCAAGAGGTTATTATAATACCCGGTATGCGCATAAGTGAATATTCGTTTTGCTCCGTTTTATCCCATATCTTGCGTATTTCCATATTGTCACCTCACGCAAGAAGCGGCATGACCTTGGCGATCAGAGCATTTTTCTTTTCTTCGGGAATTTCGCCGAAGGGCGCGCGCATTTTGCCGAAATCGAGCCCCATAGCGCATAGTATTGCCTTTTCGCCCTGCATTACGCCTACTTCGCAAAGTGCGGCGATTATCACGTTTATTTCTTTTTGAAGCTCCTGCGCCTCTGCCATTTTGTTTTCTCTAAAGAGAGCGAGCAGCTTTATGAATTTTTCCGCCATAAAGTTGTACGTGCTGCCTATACCGCCGTCTGCGCCCATAGAAAGCCCGCCGAGCATCATTTCGTCGAACCCGTTGAACACGACTTTTTCCGGGAAAGCGGTTTTTATACGGGAAAGCGCGAATGTGTCTGCAGAGGTATGCTTAAGGCCGATGAAGCGTTCGTCCGCGAAAAATTCGCCTATCTGCTCTGCGGAAAGCGTAACGCCCGAAAAATTCGGGAAGTTATACACTATCATAGGAAGAGAAACTGCGGAAACTATATCGAAATAATACTTTTTGATTTCCGCAAAAGAGAATTTATAGTAGAATGGCGCAACCGCCGAAACGGCATCGTAGCCGAGAGCTTCCGCAAGGCGAGCGTATTCTATCGCTTTATCTGTGGAAATATCGCCGACGTGTGCGATAAGCGTTACTCTTTCGCCCGCTATTTCTTTTACGAGGCGGTAGAGCGTTTTTCTTTCTTCTTCCGAAAGCAAAAAAACCTCTGCCGTGCTTCCGCATACGTAGAAGCCCGAAACTCCTTTTGCGATGTTCATTTCGATAAGTTCGGCGAGCGCTTTTTCGTTTATTTTGCCGTCTGCGCCGAAAGGCGTGAGAAGCGCGGGAAATATGCCCTTGAATTTTCTTGTGTCCATAAATGCCTCCATAAGATCATTACTATAGTGTAATTATAAAGTGAAATTTTAAAAATGTAAATATAAAAAGCCGCTTTTTTGCCTATACTTACAAAAAAACAGAACGAAGGTGGCTTATGAAAAAAATATTGCTTGTTTTCGGCACACGCCCGGAGGCAGTGAAGATGTGCCCGCTTGCGCTGGAGCTGAAAAAGCACGCATCTTTTTGCGTGCGCGTGCTTTCCACGGGGCAGCACAGGGAAATGCTTTCTTCCGTTATGGAGCTTTTCGGTGTTGCGCCCGACTACAGCCTGGAAATAATGGCAAAGGGGCAAACGCTTTTTGAAATAACGGAAAAGGTACTGCGCGGTACGCGCGGCGTGCTGGAAAAGGAGAGCTTTGACCTTGTAATGGTGCACGGCGACACTACTACGGCGTTTGCCGCCGCGCTCGCCGCGTTTTATGCGCGCGTGCCCGTTTGCCACGTGGAGGCGGGCTTGCGCACGCACGATATATACGCGCCTTACCCCGAGGAATTTAACCGCGTGGCGGTAGATGCGCTTTCGCATATTTGCTTTGCGCCAACGGAGCGTGCGGCAGAAGCGCTGATGGCAGAGGGGAAAAGAGAAGATCTCGTTTTTATTACGGGCAACACGGTTATCGATGCTTTCCGCTACACTGTGCGGGAAGATTTTGCGCATGAGGTACTTGATTTTGCACGCGGCAAAAAGCTTGTGCTTATAACGGCGCACAGGCGCGAAAATTTGCCCGTGCTGGGGCGAATGCTGCGCGGCATCTCCCGCGCTCTTGCGGAATTTCCCGATGTATGCGCCGTTTACCCCGTGCACCCGAACCCTGCCGTGCGCGCGGCGGCAGAAGCGGCTTTTGGCGGCAATGGGCAGGTAAAGCTGACAGAGCCGCTTGAAGTTTTTGCGTTTCATAATCTGCTTTCGCGCGCGTATCTTGTGCTTACGGACAGCGGCGGCGTGCAGGAGGAAGCGCCGCATTTCGGCGTGCCTGTGCTGGTCATGCGCAACACGACGGAACGGCAGGAGGGGGCACAGGCAGGCACGGCTCGCCTTATAGGCAACACAGCGCAAAGTGTGTATACGGGTATATGCGAGGTATTGGGAAACAGAGAGGTTTATATGAAAATGGCGCACGCGGTAAATCCATACGGGGATGGGCATGCGAGCGAGAGGATAGCGGATATTTTAGAGAGAGCTATAGAGGTTTAGTATGTTTTTTCAAATTTTTCAAAAAATCTGCTTTTTTCGGGAATTTTTATTTATAAAAATATTGACATAAGCAATATCTTTATGATAAAATGGTTTATCAAATAATAGAGGCGCACTTGATTATGAGTAGCGAGGCTGAAAATGGTACCTGTATACCGAGCCGCGCGGAAGGAGTCGGTGCCGAGGTGCGGTATGTACGGGGTGCCGTTGCCGGTTCTGCGGAATAAGATCTTCAGAATTGTCGCTTTTTGGCGGAGAGCTATTGATAGAAAAAGATGCGGAAAAACGTATCCGTAGTTTCGATTTTGCAATAGCCGCGTCTGTCGGCTATTTTTTATTGTTTGAAAATAAATCACAATCATATATGACCAAAAGGAAGGTAGAAAAATGGAAAAGAAAACAGTTTTTAAAGGTGTTGCTACAGCCCTTATCACTCCCCTTGACGAAAACGGTATAAACTATGAAAAATTCGGTGCTCTCATCGATGACCAGGTAAAAAGAGGCGTAAACGCGCTCGTTATCTGCGGCACTACGGGCGAGGCATCCACACTCAACGATAAAGACCATATCGGCGCTATTGCATACGCTGTGGAAAAGGTAGGCGGCAGAATCCCCGTTATCGCGGGCGCCGGCAGCAACGACAGCGCACACGGCCTCGAGCTTGCAAAAGAATCCTGCAGAGTAGGCGCAGACGCGCTTCTCGTTGTTACACCCTACTACAACAAAACAAGCCAGAAAGGCCTTATCAAGCTCTACAACGACGTTGCAGATGCAAGCGATAAACCCATTATCCTTTACAACGTGCCCTCTCGCACGGGTGTTAATATAGAACCCGCAACTTATGCCGCACTTGCAGAGCACGAAAATATCGTGGGTATAAAGGAAGCTAACGGCAACCTCGAAAAGATCGTGGAAACGATGACTCTCGTCGGCGACAAGCTCGACCTTTACTCCGGTAACGACGACCAGGTAGTTCCGCTTATGTCCCTCGGCGGCAAGGGCGTTATTTCCGTTGTTTCCAACGTTTTGCCCGAAGATATGGTTGAAATGTGCGCGAGATACTTCGCAGGCGACGTAAAGGGCGCGGCAGAAATGCAGTTTAAGCTCCACAAGATAACAAAAGCTATGTTCTCCGACGTTAACCCCATCCCCGTTAAAGCGGCTATGGCGGCGCTCGGCTATTGCGACAACTTTGTTCGCGGTCCGCTTGTTCCTATGGAAGGCGAGCCCTATGAAAAAATGCTTTCCGTTATGAGAGAATACGGCTTGAACGTTTAATCGGAGGCGTAAAATGATAAAGGTCATTGTTCACGGCGCTCTCGGCCGAATGGGCAAAGAGGTTACCCGTTTTGTTACCGAAAGCGAAGATATGGAAGTTGCCGCGCTTGTTGATATAAACGGCGACGGCGCGGAAGTGCTCACAAGCCTTTCTGCTTTCACAGGCGAGGCAGACGTTATTATAGATTTTTCCCACCACGCGGCTGTACCCGGCGTGCTTGAATATGCAAAAGCACGCGCGCTTCCTGCAATAATCGCCACGACCGGTTGCACAGATGAAGAAAACGCCGCTATACGCGAAGCAGCAGAGGTTATTCCCGTTTTCGCTTCGGGAAATATGTCCATAGGCGTTGCAGTGCTTGCGGCATTCGCGGCGGAAGCGGCGCGCATTATGAAGGATGCAGACATTGAAATTGTGGAAACACACCACAAAAACAAGCTCGATGCCCCCAGCGGCACGGCGCTCCTTATAGCAAACGAAATCAAAACAAACCGCCCCGACGCGCAGTTCGTGCTCGGCAGAAGCGGTATGAGAAAAAGAGAAAAAGAGGATATCGGCATAAACTCCGTACGCTGCGGCAATATTGTAGGTATCCACGAGGTTATAATCTCCACGGAATCGCAGACAATCACACTCAAGCACGAAGCGCACACACGCGCACTCTTTGCGGAAGGTGCGGTTGCCGCCGCAAGATTTATCTGCGGCAAGGGCGCGGGTCTTTATAACATCAAAGATATGGTGAGAAAATAAGGAATAAGGGTTAACCCATCGGAAGAAACTTCTCGATGTCGCTTTAACTCCTTCCGTCATTTGCTCAGCTTAACGCTTCGCAAATGCCACCTTCCTCGAGAGGGAGGCTTGAAATGCAAAAAACGAAAGAAGTGATAAAAATGCTTTATTCCAACCTTACTGTAAACGCGCAGGGGCATCTCGCTATTGCGGGGTACGACACGGTTGAACTCGCAAAAAAATACGGCACGGCGCTCTTTGTGCTCGACGAGGACAAGCTCCGCGAAAACTGCGCTGTTTACGTAAATTCCATGAAAAAATATTTCGGTGAGGATGCTTTGCCCCTCTTTGCCTCCAAGGCGCTTTGCTTCACGGGGCTGTACCGCCTTATCGCAGAATGCGGTATGGGCACGGACATTGTTTCCGCAGGCGAGCTTTACACGGCTATAAAAGCGGGATTTCCGCTTGAAAAGGCGTTCTTCCACGGCAACAACAAGACAGATGCCGATATAGAATACGCTATTGAAAACGGCCTGGGCTACTTTGTGGTAGATAACGAAGAAGAGCTTGCCGCTATAAGTGAAATCGCGGGCGAACACGGCACCATGCAGAAAATTTTGCTCCGCATTACCCCCGGTATAGACCCCCACACGCACAAAGCCGTTGTAACGGGCAGCGTGGATTCCAAATTCGGTTCTGCTATAGAAACGGGCAGGGCATACGAAATGGTGGAAATGGCGCTTGCTTCCAAAAACATCGTGCTGGAGGGCTTCCATTGCCACATAGGCTCGCAGATATTCGAGTGTGAGCCCTTCTGCGATGCGGCAGACATTATGCTCGGCTTTATCGCCGACGTAAAAGAAAAATACGGTTTTAACACGAAAATACTCAACCTCGGCGGCGGTTTCGGTGTGAGATACACGGAAAACGACCCGCAAATAGACATTGAAGCGAACATACGCGAGGTTGCCGCGCACGTAAAAGCACGCGCAGAGGAGCTTTCCGTGGCTATGCCGAAAATACTTATGGAGCCCGGAAGAAGCATTGTGGCAAACACGTGCATAACGCTCTACACCGTAGGCTCTGTAAAAGAAATAGGCGATATTAAAAATTACGTTTCCGTAGACGGCGGTATGCCCGATAACCCGAGATACGCTCTTTACGGTTCGGCATATACTATAATGCTGGCAAACAGAGCGGCGGAAGCGGCAAGCTTCAAATGCTCCATAGCCGGCAGATGCTGCGAAAGCGGCGACCTTTTGCAGGAGGACGTTATGCTGCCACGCCCCAAACGCGGCGATATACTCGCCGTGCTCGTAACGGGCGCATATAACTACTCTATGGCATCTAACTACAACAGGCTCCCAAGACCCGCAATAGTTATGGTAAGTACAAAAGGCGAAAAAGTTGCGGTAAAACGCGAAACGTTTGCCGACCTTTGCCTTTGCGACGAATAAAACTTAAATTACAATATATTTTCATCAATAGAACGGAGAAAAACCAATGATAGTTACAAAATTCGGCGGAACATCTATGGCAAGCGCTGAACAGTTCAGAAAAGTTAAGAGCATCATAGATGAAAACCCCGCAAGACAGGTCGTTGTTGTTTCTGCAGCAGGCAAGAAAAACAGCAGCGACATCAAGATAACAGACCTTCTCTATACGCTGCACACACACCTTATTTACGGCGTGCCTTACGACGATATCTGGGGCATGATATCCGGCAGATATATCGAAATAAAGGAGGAGCTCGGGCTGGACTGCGATATAGAAGCAGAGCTTGCAAAAATCAAAGGCGAGCTTAACAAAAACCTCGACCAGAATTATCTTATAAGCCGCGGCGAATATCTTTCCGCAAAGCTTATGAGCGCTTACCTCGGCTTTGATTTCGTGGACGCCAAGGATATAATCCGCTTCACATACAGCGGCACGGTAGATATAGAAAGAAGCGAGCAGAACGCAAAAAAAGCATTTTCCCGCAGAGGAAATATCGTTGTTCCCGGTTTCTACGGCTCATATCCCAATGGCGAGATCTGCCTCTTCTCCCGCGGCGGCTCCGACATAACAGGTTCCTACCTTGCAAGATTTTTGAATGCGAGAGTTTACGAAAACTGGACAGACGTTCCCGGTACGCTCACGGCAGACCCGAGAATTGTAGATAACCCCAAAACTATCTCCCAGATCACTTATACAGAGCTCCGCGAGCTTTCCTATATGGGCGCAAACGTGCTCCACGAGGACAGTATCACTCCCGTGCAGGAAAAGAACATTTCCATTAACATCAGAAACACCAACGAGCCCTCTTGCCCCGGCACGATAATCAAGCGCGAATGCAACGACGACAGCGCACTTATCACGGGTATTTCCGGCAAAAAGGATTTTGTTTCCTTCGATATTCTTAAGGACCATATGTCTACGGAAATAGGCTTCACACGCCGTGTGCTCGGCATTTTCGAGGATTATAAGATAAACGTAGAGCATATACCCACGGGTATAGACTCTGTGAGCGTTATCGTTTCCGGCTCCTCTGTAGGCAGCAATATGTACGATATCGTGGCAAGAATCGAAGAAGAGCTCGGCGCGAAAGTAAGAGCGAAGAAAGAACTTGCTCTTATCGCTATCGTGGGCAGAAATATGGTTGGTAAGAACGGTATCTGCGCAAGAGTGTTCGCGTCCCTTTCCGCTGTGGGCATCAACATCAAGATGATAGCACAGCCGCCGGATGAAACGAACATCATCGTAGGCGTAGACAACAGCAACTACCAGAAGGCTATAAAGGCACTCTACGAAGATTTTGAAAAAGCAAACTGGATTTAAGAGAAAAGCTATGGCATATGCGTAGTGTTCTTAAGGACACTACGCAACTAAGTTTGCCCCGGAGCAAGCGAAAACTTCACTAAATTCGCGCTTGTGGCTACGAAAGCAGTGCTTGCAAATAAAAGAGGACGAGGAGTTTTTACAACTCTTCGTCCTTTTCCTGTCGATAGGTAACGTACTTTATTTAATTTCAAAAACTGTCCTTAAAAACACAATGTATATCTTTGCGTTTATCAGTCGTTGACCAATCCGAAGGAGGTGAAGTATTCGTCTATACTCTCGACCGTATCCTCACGTCTCGATTTTTCGGCCGCAAAGCCGATAAGATGGTTTCTGACGGAAATATCGATATCTGCCGCACAAAAGCCGCTGTAATTTCCGCTTAAATAATCGTAAAGCTCACAGATGAGGCCTCCATCGCCTCCGCCGTGACCGCTCAAAATGCTTCCGTCACTTGAAGTTATCGGTATCTCGGTACTCTTGCTATCATCAAAGGTGTATACGTTTATCTTATCGCTATCCATATAAGCAAAGAGTTCGCCCTTAGTGCCGAAGATTCTGATATATCTGCCGCCTTTATTAAACGCATTCATAGTGAGCGTTACGTTCGCACCGCTCTTGAACTGCATATTGACGGTCTGATGGTCGACGACATCGTTGTTGGCATGATAAACACACAGCCCGTAATCGGTGGTCTTCAGCGCTGTCATAACCTCTTGGTCTGTCGGTATATCCGCCTTGGAGATACCGCGCGTGCAGGCGGGCCTGAACCAGGTGTTGTCCTTGCTCTCGTAATAAAGCTTTCTGCAGTTATACGGACAGCTATCCTCTATCGGACAATTGCCGTCAATGCATCTTTTCGGTGCGCCTTCGGGCGCATATTTGGGCGTAAAGTACGTGAGCTTTCCGAAGGACTGTATCTTATCGCAAGGCTCGTCTAAAAGCCACTGCAGAATATCCAAGTCGTGACAGCATTTGGCAAGAAGCATGGGCGATGTTTCCTTTTCGCTGTGCCAGTTACCGCGGACATAGCTGTGGCTTTGGTGCACGTTTCCCACTCCCTCAACGTGAAGAACGGACATAATGTCACCTATCGTGCCATCCATTATTATGCTTTTGACCTTCTTAAAAAAGAGCGTATACCTCAAAACGTGACAAACAAGGATCTTCACGCCTTTTTTCTCTGCCGCCAAAAGAATATCCGCGCACTCTTTCGGAGTCGGTGCCACAGGCTTTTCAAGAAGAATATCGTAACCGAGCTCGATGGCTTTCATAGCAGGTTCATAATGCATTTCGTCCATCGTAGCGATGACCGCAATATCTGCCATTTTAGGCCTTGAGAGTATTTCCTCCCAGCCGTTAAAGCACATATCGTCAGGTATGCCGTGCTTGTTTTTGATATTATTTCTTCTGTTTTCAATAGGCTCCGCCACACCAACAACCTTAAACTGATCCTTCAACGCAAGCATTTTGTTTGTGTAAGTTGTGCCTCTGATCCCTGCTCCTATCAAAATTACCGAATATTTCTTCATAAATATCTCTCCTTGCCATTGATTTTTATCTATATTTATTTTATCATAATACTATACATAATAACAAGGATAAATATGCTGTTTTTTAGCACATTATTGATTTTGGAGATAAAATGGAAAGCATAACGAAGGAACTTACGAAAGTCAAGTACAGTGCCGCGGCAGTAAAGACGCTGCACTTTTACATAGAGCCGAACTCCTCCTGTTTTAGGATGCACTGGCACGACCGATTGGAGATCATTCGTGTAAAAAGGGGCAGTATGACCGTGTTATTCGGCGGCAGCTCCGATTGCCTGAAGCAGGGCGAGATGAGCGTTTTTTTGCCTCGGACTGTCCACAAGGGCTATACGACAGACTCATTCGTTGAATACGATGTTATTATGTTTGACGTCAGAAGCTTTTATAACGAATCCGCCGTCTGCCGCAATAAGCTACCGCAGATATATAACGGCAATGCAAAATTCGAAACGATCATTTCAAAAGGAGAGACTCTGCGCTGTGCAGACGAAATATGTGCCGCCGAGGATTCCGACTCTCTTAAGATGACCTCACTCGTTTACGAGCTTTTATATCTGTTGTTCGAGTATCACTTAACAGAGCTTCACACCGAGTTAAAGAGCAGTGTTATGAAGATCATAGACTATATGGAAGAAAACTTCGCACTCGATCTGAACACCGAAACGCTATGCCGAAAATTCAGATACAGTACCGGGCATTTTTGCAGAAAATTCAAGCGTGCGACGGGCGTTACACCTATGACCTATCTTAAAATTTACCGCTTGGAGCAAGCACTTCAAAAGCTCAAGGAAGGGAATCAAAGCATAGGCGAGATCGCCGCACTGTGCGGTTATTCCGATGCCAATTATTTTACAAGGTGCTTCAAAGCACATTACGGCGTACCTCCGAGATATTATAAAAAGTAAAATATCGGCGGGATATGCGTAGTGCCATTAAGGAGACTACGCAACCGAGTTTGCCCGAGGCAAGCGAAAACTTCACTAAATTCGCATTTGTGGCTACAAAAGCAGTGTTTGCAAATAAAAGAGGACGATGAGTTTTTACAACTCTTCGTCCTTTTCTTGTCGGGAGGGAACGTACTTTATTTAATTTCAAAAAATGTCCTTAAGAACACTACGCATATGCCATAGCTTTTTTGTATTTTTTAAAATTCAAGCCCTACAATTTTGTCGGCAAAGAAGAATTTGCCAAAGATATATTTGTCGGAAGCGCTTTCCGTAAGCGTTATTACTTTGCCGTCGTAGTAGTCAAGTCCCTCGGACATAGCGGGGCCTTTTAAAACCTTTATGGGGTTGCAGAGGTAGTAGAGCGGTGCGCCGTCGAGCGTGAGCCCGGAATCTATGGCTTCGCTTTCGTTATAAACGTAATAGAAGCTGTCTGCAAGACCGTAGGATGTGGAAAGCACCACCTTTCCATCTGGCGTTATGCAGGCACCCTGAACCTGATTCGTTATAGAATAAACCTTGTTGGGCTTTGTGAGGTCGTCGAAGGAATAGCGGCACATTATGGAATAGTACGTGCCGTCGGGCGTTTCATACGGGTGGTTCATTATGTAGTTTGTGCCGTTGTGGAATTCGCCTACGTAAAGGTAATTGCCGTCGGTATAAACGAAAGCACCGCCGTTGTTAACGGGTATAACCTCTTGAATTTCCACAGTGCCGCCGTTTTCCGCGTTCAAAATATCGGAAAGGGAAAGGATGTGAATTGCACCGTCGCAAACGAGGTATGCCGTGTTGTCTTTATAAGCTATACCGTCTGCGTGGCCGGCGAAAGGCTTGCCTTCGAGCGTGATGGAAACGTAGTAGGATTTGTTTTCTTTGTCGGTAACGTAAATGCGGCTTGCGCTCACACCGTCTTTCATATAGCCGGAAACGAGGAATTTGCGGTGCTCTTCAACCGCGCAAACATCCTGGCAAACGAAGCCGTCGGAAAGACCCGGGTTTTTGCATATATTCGTTTTTATCGCATAATAATCGGAATAAATACCGAATTTTGCGATATTGAGCGTCGCAAGGAATAGTATTATAAGAGCCAGAATGGAAGCGAGCACTATAAGGCAAACTTTGCCCGTGATTTTTAAAGCTTTTTTCATAAAAACTCCTTAATTTTTATTTGTTATATAGTATTATACTATATAATTGTGAACAAATCAAGATTCTGTAGCAAAAATAGCGAAAAAAGCAAAATCTCGCCCTCGAAAGGCGAGATTTTATTGATAAGAAAAATTATTCAGCTTTCTTTTCTACGAAGTCTTCGTCTTTCATAACGAGAAGGAGGATGCCTGCAACGATGTTAACGAAGAGAAGAACAACAACTGCCCAACCTGTAGAGAAGTCTGCTTTCTTTTCAGCTTTTTTGAGTTTGCTGAGAGCGATGAAGCCGAAGATGAGGGGAAGGATTGTGTAGAAACCGAATACCATGCCGAGGATGATGAAAATTTTTGCTGCTAATTTCATAATAAACCCTTTCTTATGTATAAATACAATATTTTTTTGATAAGCATTTTGCCTATCTTCGATTTTATTATACAATAGGGATATATGCTTTGTCAATGAGCATTATGAATAAATTATGAATAAAATCAGCGGAAAATTCTTGCATTTATACAAAGTCTGCCTTTTTTCGTGGTTTTTGCCACGCCCGAATATATAAATCTGCCGTATCCGCGCACGGAAACTGTCGCGCCCTCGGGTATATGCGTATCGGGGTCCATGCAAAGCTTGCTGTTTATAAAAACGAGCTTTTGCCCGAAAAGCTTTTGGCTTTCGCTCCTCGAAAGCGAGAATATTGCCGAAACAACGCCGTCGAGCCTCTCCGATGCCACGAAAAACGCGCGCTCCTCGGGCAGTGCGAGCGTTTCTGTAGGCGGAGAAGGCACGCGCTCGCATTTAACGTCTGTTCGGCGCACCTTGGTTAAGTTTTCCGCTATAAAATCTGCAATGCGCTCGAGGCAGAACATATAACCGACGTTTTCGTGTATGATAATATCGCCCGTTACGTCGCGCTCCAGCCCCAAGCCTATAACAGAACCGAGAAAATCGCGGTGGGAAAGCGCATCTGCATATTTTTGCATACGCGGCTCTATTTTTAGGCACACTATCGGCGCTTCCTCTGCATATCCAAAATCCTCTTCGCTGCCGAAAACAGCTATTTTGCGTTCTGCGTTTTCATATCCGCCGAAAAGGCTTTTTTGCACGGCGGTTTTTGTTTTCAGCAGCATATCCTGCTCCGCAAGGGAAAGAAAGCCGGAATAGGTATAATATCCGCCGCTTGCTTTTTCGGCAAGGTCTAAAAAGTGGTTTTGCAAAATTTTGTCGTCTTCCATAGTTGAAGATCCTTTCTAGGGGGCGTATAAAAGGGCGCGTGCGCGCCCTTTTATACTGTAATTTGATAGATTATTCTGTTCTGAGCGCTACCACAGGGTCCTTCTTCGCTGCAATTTTGGAGGGGAAAAGACCTGCGATAAGCGTAAGACCCATG
Organism: Clostridia bacterium; assembly: GCA_017456005.1. Lineage (GTDB taxonomy): Bacteria > Bacillota > Clostridia > Oscillospirales > CAG-272 > UMGS731. The sequence goes on from JAFTLJ010000007.1 coordinate 27,723, forward strand.
CTGATAAGCACGAGTATCACGGCGCCCTGCCAAGGCAAAGCGGCGATACCGCCTATATCTGTTATTGCTTTGATTATGATGTTTATCGGAATATTCAAGATCACCGTTACCAAAATGCCTATCATACCGGATGTGAAGCCGACGATAAGTGTTTCTGCGTTGAATACGCGGCCAACGTCTTTTTTGGAGGCACCTATTGCGCGGAGAACGCCTATTTCCTTTGTTCTTTCCAAAACGGAAATATACGTGATAATACCTATCATAATGGAAGAAACTATAAGGGAAATGGAAACGAACGCTATAAGGATATAGCTTATTGCGTTGATGATGGTGGTAATAGAGGACATCATGAGCTTGATGTAGTCTGTGTATGTTATTTTGTCTTCCTCTGAAACGCTCTTGTTATATTCTTCTATAAGCGCGGCAATCTCGTCTTTTGCCTCGAACGTTGCGGCGTAGATGCTTATGGTGCTTGGCTCGTCTATATCGAAAACGCTGAGTATTCTTTCGTTTTTCTCATATGTGCTGTCGGAATAGAGAGAGGGGAGATGCTCGTCGTATATTACCGCAAGGGCTTCATCCGTTGATCTGCCTATGTGAGCATCGAGCGCTGCGGCAAGCTGAGGAACGGTGAGACTTGCAAGCTGTTGTTTTACATATGCCGTATACTGTTCCTTTGCCTGCATAGCGATCATTTCCGAAAGTGCGTTTGCCACTTCCTCGTCGCTCTTTTCTCTGAGATACGCTTCCGCTTTTTCTGCGGGGATATTCTGCGCGGCGAAGATCTGCTTCAGCATCTCTGTCTGCGCTTCGCGAGTGGGGAACTGCGCCATCTGCGCCTCAACTGCCGCGTCGAGCTGTGCTTTAGGCATTTCAGTCATTATCGCAGAGTAAAGCACTGCTTTTTCCGCCTCGGAAAGCGTGGCAACGTAATCGCGTACTGCCTGCGCCTTTTCTGCCGCCGTGGGCTCTGTAAAATCGTCTCCCTTGAAGGGAAGCCCCGTGAAAACGTCTACGTCGGGGTTAGCTTTCTGCTCTATTACTATTTTGCTTTCGTTGATCTTTTTTTCAATATGCTCTGTGAGCGCGTATGTGTAGCCGATAGTGCCGGAGATAGACTGTGCTACGGCGTCCTCGTTCGGGCGGATGATACCTACTATCTTGAGCTCCTCTGCACCGGAAAGCACCGTTTTCATATAAGTTTCATCTTCGCTTCTGTCTTCCCACACGCCCGCGCTGTTTTTGTAGTAATAGTCGGAGGGGATAACGAGCTTGAACGTGGTGGAGAGCACCTCTTCATACGTCCAGGAGTCCTGGTCTGCGGGCAACTCCTCGCCCTTCATGGCGGCGTTTATTATCTCGTTCATATCCTCTTCGCTTTTAAAGCCGAGCATGCAAAGCACAAGGTCGGATATTTCGTTGTTTTTGTCTACAACTATAACAAGCTCATTGTATTTTGTGGGCCAAGAGCCTTCTACCAGATCGTATTGCTCTTTGATAAGACCGTTTACATATTCGCCTTCCTTGCCCGCCATCATTTCTTCCCATATCTTAAAGCTGCCCATGCTGATCATGGAAGAAGACGAGGATGCGCCTGCACCGCCCGTGAGCGAGTTTATAAAGTCGGAGGGGTTGAGCTTTCGTATGGAGGAAAGGTCGGAGGAATAGATATTTAGCTCCATATCGTAGCCGTAGATCACGGAAGATATGGCTTCGTTTGAAAGATTATTATCGAGGAAGGTCTTGAAATCCTTCAGGTTGTTTTCTATAATTTCCGCGTTGATGAGTGAGTTCATCATATCGTAGAAAATAACGTTTGCGTATATCTTGTCAAGCTCGTGCTTGTTTACGGGTGTGCCGCTTTCGCCCGTGGCGGACATGAGCGATTCGATAAGCGAGCCCATATCCATAGATTCCTTCTGGATAGTTACGGGGTAGGAAGAAAGCGTATCCTCCTGCACGCGGTTTATATAGAGCTGCAAGCCGTTTGAAATAGAAAGAATGAGCGCGATGCCTATAATACCTATAGAGCCGGCAAAGCTTGTGAGGAACGTGCGCGCTTTCTTTGTCATAAGGTTGTTGAGCGAAAGGGAAAGGGCAGTGAGGAAGGACATGGAAGTTTTCTTTTCGCCTTTTGCTTTTTTTGTCTTTGCCTCTTTTTTCTCTTCAGTTTCCTTTTCGGGCTCGTATTTAAAGGGGGCTGTGTCGCTTGTCATAACACCGTCGAGGAAGCGCACTATACGTGTGGAATATTTTTCGGCAAGCTCGGGGTTGTGCGTTACCATAATAACGAGCCTGTCTTTGGCTATTTCTTTAAGCAGGTCCATTATTTGCACGCTTGTGGCGGAATCGAGCGCGCCCGTGGGCTCGTCGGCGAGCAAAATTTCGGGGTCGTTTACGAGCGCACGCGCTATTGCCACGCGCTGCATCTGACCGCCGGACATCTGGTTCGGCTTTTTGTTTATCTGGTTTTCAAGCCCCACCTTGCGCAGGGCTTCCTTTGCGCGTTCGCGGCGTTCTGCCTTGGAAACGCCTGAAAGCGTGAGCGCAAGCTCTACGTTTGCAAGCACCGTTTGATGGCCTATGAGGTTGTAGCTCTGGAAAACGAAGCCGACCTTGTGGTTTCTGTAGGTATCCCAATCTCTGTCGTTAAATTCTTTTGTGGATTTGCCGTCGATTATAAGGTCGCCGTCTGTATACTGGTCCAGACCGCCTATGATGTTGAGAAGCGTTGTTTTGCCGCAGCCGGAGGGGCCTAGCACGGAAACAAACTCGCTCTGGCGGAAATCTATATTTACGCCGCGCAAAGCGTCTACCACTTCATCGCCTGTGCGGTATTGCTTTACAATATTTTTTAGTTGAAGCATGGTTTCACTCCTAATAATTATAGTTATAGATACATTATATACCTTATTTATGAACGAAGTATAAACAAAATATAATTTTTGCTAAAATTTTTATGATAAATTTTTACGATATTACGCCTGATATATTGTATTTTTTTATAATATCACAAAAGCACCGCGCTGTCAAAGGTTTGCGCGAAAACGAAACTTGATTTTTGCTTAATCTTTTTTTGCAAAAAATTCTACCCCCGTTGACTTTTTCGTTTTATAATGATATACTATGTCAGTAAATTTATTTTCACAAGAAGGTTTTATTATGAGTAAGGTTATTATTCCCGAAGGCTACAAACCGTGCCTCGGTATGTATCAGACGCAGATGGCTATAGGTCTGCTAAAAAGAATATTTGAAAACAAGCTTTGCGATGCGCTCAATTTGAAGCGTGTTTCCGCCCCCCTTTTCGTAGACCCCGACACAGGCCTTAACGACGATTTAAACGGCATAGAACGCCCCGTTCGTTTCGATATTAAAGAAACGGGCACAGACGCTGTTGTAGTTCACTCTCTTGCAAAATGGAAGCGTATGGCGCTCCACACATATAAATTTTCTGCAGGCGAAGGCCTTTATACGGATATGAACGCTATCCGCCGCGACGAGGAGATGGACAACCTCCATTCCATCTACACCGACCAGTGGGACTGGGAAAAGATCATCACGCGCGAGGACAGAACGATAGAATACCTCAAAGCCACGGTGCAGAGCGAGGTAGACGCCATGTGCGATACGCTCGATATTCTCAAGGCGCAGTTCCCCGAGCTTACCACAAAGCTGGAACGCAACGTAAAATTCGTAACGACACAGGAGCTGGAGGATATGTACCCCGGTAAAACGGGCAAGGAACGCGAAAATCTTTTGCTTAAGGAATACAAAACGGCGTTCATTATGCAGATAGGCTGCAAGCTCCGTTCCGGCGAAAAGCACGATGGCAGAGCGCCCGACTACGACGACTGGATGCTCAACGGCGACATTATGTTCTGGAACGACCTGCTCGGCTGTGCTTTTGAAATCTCCTCTATGGGCATTCGTGTAGACCAAGAGGCGCTCGAGCGCCAGCTTCGCGAGGCAGGCTGCGAGGATAGAAAGACTCTTCCTTTCCACAGCGCGCTCCTTCGCGGCGAGCTTCCGCTTACAATGGGCGGCGGCATAGGTCAGTCGCGCCTTTCCATGCTTCTTTTGCAGAAAGCGCACATTGGCGAGGTTCAGGTTTCTATTTGGGACGAAGAAACGAAGCGCATTTGCAAAGAAAACAACATTATTTTGCTTTAAGCGGGCGGTGCTGTATGAAAAGAATCGTTTCTTGCGTTTTGATATGCGCGTTGCTCGTGCTTGCGCTGGGCTCCTGCGGCAAAACGAAAATGCGCGTAGACGGTATGACCTTCACGTTTGCCTATGCGGAAAAATCGCTTGACATCGTGGCTTGCTCTGCGCAATACGCAGATAGATTCCAAAAGACGGAGTTTACAGAATATTCGCTTGCGGCGCAGGACGGAAAGCTTACATTTACCGGTGCTTCCTCTACGGCAGAGGGGACATACGAAATTTCCAAAATCGGCAAGGATTACGTTATATACAACGTGGTTATAGGCGAATATAGCGGTGTTGCGGCGCTTACGGAGGGCTCTTTGCTCTTCACGCTCGGCGAATATACGGTGTTTTTTAAAAATTGAGTTAAAGAAAAATGCGGGTGCATGACATGCACCCGCATTTTTTGATATATTTATTTGTGTTCGCTTTCCAAGCCTTTGAAGTACTCCTCGTAGCCGTAAAGCTCTATTGCCGGTACGTATGTGCGCGCATATATCGTGTTGCCGTTATTTGCCGTGCCGATTTTTTTACAGAACTCATAAAAAGGGAAGTATTCCGTTGCTTTTCCGTTTTCATCATAACCGTTGAGATACGTAAAACCGACAAAGTCGTAGCTGTGGAAATCTACCTTATTCTGTTGAGCCATACAAATCGGGCAGGAATGACCTCCAAAAACATAGCCTTTATACAGCAACGCCTCTGCATCTGCAAGGGAGATGGCTTTTAACTTTTTCGTTTCTGTAATGGTATTTTGCGCTTTAGTACGGTTTTGTCGATAGTAGACATCTGCAACGGAAAGAATATTGTCGCTTACAATATCGCCGTTCCAATTAAGGCTATTATCAAACGATATACAGATATGGTCGGAAACCGGTGTTTCGAGTATGCTATTGAGCTCGTGTTCGTTTTCATTGTAGAAATAGATTCGAAGAAATGTGACGCCGTGTGAGCTGTATTCATCGTATTCACGTATAATTTTTGCGTTTTTGAATTCTTTACCGAATATACGGAAAAGGCTTTCCTTTGTCTTTTCGAACGATGCAAGTATTTCTTCGTCTGTTTTTGTTTGGTCGGCGGTGATTTTTGTCCCGTCCAATGTTATGGTCATTTCGGGATTTTCGTGACGCGAAGAAGTGAATATTATATAGTTGTAATATTCGTTTTGCGAAGCATTTAAGAAATATTTTTTGATTTTTTTAAGCTCGATATTTAAATATCCGCGCGATGATTTCGAAACGTAGTATTCAAAAGCTTCTTCACCGGCCGCACTTGCAAAACGTGAAATTATTGGATCGGCAAAAGCTGAAAATTCTATTCTGCTAAGCCATTTTTTTGTATCTGATGCATTGTATATCGAAAAATACTGCTCTTGAGGAAAAGGCTTAAGGCACGGGGAATACTTCGGGGGGAGACAGAATGTTTGATATGAGGATGTGGCGTAATCGTTCTTTATATCAAAAAGTCCCCCTATATATTCTGCGCTGTATACTGCATTTTCATATGTTGGCACGGGAAGATGAAAAAGGGTGCCCACAAGCCGTGCCGAAAGCGCCAGCACAAAGCAAAAGCACGCCGCCAGAGCGGAGAAGCGCAGAATAAGCCTTTTTCGCAAACGGTGCATTTTTTTTGCGTTTTCAGGGTTTGCCTCTTCCACAAATTTTTCGTCTAAAAGCCCGAAAGCTTCTATGATTTTGTTCTTGTTCATATAATGAAACCTTCTTTCAAAAGATGTTCTCTGAATTTTTTTCGCGTGCGTGACAAAATGGATTTAACCGTACCTTGCGGAATACCGTAATCTTTGGCGATATCTTGTACACGGCTCATATACCAATATCTGCGTACAAAAATAATTCTCGTTTCACTTGGAAGCGCATAGACGAAGGAATCTATTGCTTGGCGCAGGGCAAGTTCTTCCACTGCTGTGTCTGATGTGGTACAAAGCGTGCCAATGCTGTCTGCTTCTTCAAAAACGGCCGATGCGCCGTTTCTTTTTTTAGCGTGATCTCTCCTATATCGGTTTATAGCAATATTTCGCGTGATTTTTCCGAGAAAAACAGAAAATTTTTCCGGATTTTTTGGCGGGATAACACCCCACGCTTGTACATACGTATCGTTTACACATTCTTCGGCATCTTCTTCGGAATAAAGTATATTATACGCTATGCAGTGGCAGTATTTGCCGTATTTTGCCGCGGTTTCTGCAATAGCGTTTTCGTTCCGCGCAAAGTACAGCTCTATGATTTTACAATCTTCCATAGGTTACCTCCAAATTGTTGTTGAAAAAAGGCCTTTCACTATAATAAACACAAATCAGAGGCAAAAGGTTGCATCTGATTTGTGTTTTTATTATTTATTTTTAAATAATATTAGCGCTTGCTATACGTTGCCATTCAGGCACGTTGCCGTCGGTGAAGGGTAAAACCTCTTCACAAAGCTCGGCTATTTCGCCTATTTCGCCGTTTGCATAGGAGATAAGGCGCTCGCGGCAGCTTTTAAGCCTTTGTATAAGACCGCCCAGGCGTATATCTTGCACCTCGAAGCCATAGGTCTTGTTTACCGCGTACCATTGCGTGCGCAAAGCCGCATGGAATTTTTCTGTGCGGTTTATTGCTTCCGTATAGTCGTTTTCCGCCAGAGCAAGGAGCGCGGCTTTATCGCCCGCGGTGTAAAGCGCGCGTGTGCGTTCGGCAAGGTCGAATTTTATTTCCAGACACTCGCATAGCGTAGCCGCCGTTTCGAATAGGGAGGCAAAATTCGGGCTTTCTTCTGCACGTTTGCGGAGCATAGAGGCGTACTCCGCAAAAACTTTTGTTTCAACCTCGTGCTGCGCGTTCGTGCTTAAAATGCCGAGGAAGGGGTCGTCGTAAAGTCGGTTTTTGCTGTAATTTGATGTGCCCACGGTGGTGCTTTTGCCATAGATGAAATTGGGTAGCTCCAGCTCCATAAAAGCATCGTATTCTTCGCCTGTTATTTCCTTAAAGCGAGCGCGCATTTCCTCTTCGGAAAGCCCCTCTGCTATAGCCGCAGCCTTCATAAGCATAGCGAGCGCAGAGAAGTATGGGCATTCGCCGCCGTTATCGCCCCACATTGTGAAGATGGCGTTTTTCACTCCGCCGTCTATGCAGGCGGGGATAGCTATGCTGTTGCGTCGGTTGCTGAGGGTATTGTGCGGCATAAATCCGCCCCATATCCACGCGCCGCCCGCAAACCATACGTTATCCGAAAGCTTGTAAGAGGAGGCTATCATGGCGTCGTATACCTCGCGCTTTTCACCGTAGTAATCCCAATATACCATAGTGCAGTTTTTGGGGATCTTTTCTGTGATTTCCTTTGGAAAATCCACAACTTTATCTGTGCGGTAATCGCCGTTTTGCATAAGGCGGAAGAACATATCTTCCCACATAAGAACCTCGTAGCCGTATTTTTTTGCTATTTCGCAAACTCTGTTAAGGTGCTTTAAAAGTATTTCGTAGCGGTTGCAGAAGCCGTGGCGGTCGAGATATTTGCCAAGACCCACGTAATGTGCCTCGTCCATACCTATGTGCAGCTTGCGGGAGCTTACCGTTTTGGCAAGGGAAGATATCATGTTTTCTATAAACTCGTACGTGCGTTCATCGTCTATCATAAGGATATCGGCGATATCTTTTATTTTGTCGTATTTCGGCCAGCGGAAGATAGCGTTGAGGTGCGCAAGAGTCTGTATGCAGGGGATAAGCTCTATGCCCCTGCTTTTTGCGTACTCATCGAGCTCGCGAAGCTCGGAAGGGGAGTATCTGCCGCGTTTGTAGCCGAAAAACGGCTCGCCCTCTACCTCGTACGTATCCTCGGTATAGAGCATAGCGCAGTTATATCCCATTTTCGAGATGAGGTCGAAGAACTTTTTAAGCCCCGACACGCTCGGCACGGCATTCCGCGAGCAATCTATCATCACGCCGAAATAATCGAAATTTTTCATACAATCCTCCAAAAAACGAATAGATTTGTTACTTTAAGTATAATAAAAAATAAATATCTGTGTCAGTTATCATCATTTTAACACAAAGACTTCCCAAAATCCACATAAAATTCGGAAAAATTCATAAAAAAATTGATAAAATTAAATTTTTCCTATGGATTTGCTTTTGAAAATATGGTAGAATATGTTTGCAAAATACTTTTGTAAAGGATATTTCGGTATGGCAGAGCTTAAGGATATTACATTTATAGAAAACCAGATAAGCTTTACAGACCCCGATTACCGCCTGTACGTTCCCAAAAATACGGAATATGAATATAACAACGTTCATCTGTACGTTGTAGAGCATAGCCGCAGCGGAATGCTTATAGCGTTCTGGACGCAGAGCACCTGCGAAAACAACGGCGATAACCACGTGGTTACGGCCAAAAGCGGGGACGGCGGAAAAACTTGGTCGAAGCCCGATTTTGTCGTGGGGTGCCGAAATTTCGATAAGGAAACGGGCAAAAGAGATGCCCAGGCAAGCTGGGGCTTTCCGATAGTTTCCGCATCGGGCAGGATATATTTGTTTTATTACCGTGAAATTCCCGGCGTAAAGGATTGCTCCGCGCAGATAACGGGCGCGTTTTCCTGCATATATTCCGACGATATCGGCGAAAGCTGGAGCGAAAGCGGAGATATACCGCAGAGAAAGACTCCCTACGATTTCAGAGAGAATATTCAGGATAATATCGTGTTTGAATTACCGATGAAGCTGCCCGACGGAACGCACCTTGCGGGCTTTACAAAATTCGCAAGCCGCTATATAAGCTTACCGAAGCGAAGCTGTGTGGGCGTATATTTTTATCGCTTCAAAAACATCGACGATGACCCAGAAATAAAAGACCTCGAGATAGAAATTTTACCCGATGACGAGGGCTTGCATGTTTTTCAGCCGAACGGCAATATGGGCAAAATAGAGGAGCCGTCTATGGTCACGCTGCCCGACGGCAGGATATTCTGCTCTATGCGCACCAACCTCGGCGGAATATTTTATTCCGTTTCCGCAGATATGGGCAAAACGTGGACAGAGCCTATGCCGCTTGCCTTTTCGGACAATACTTTTTTTACGCATCCGCTTTCCCCTTGCCCCATCTTCGACCTGAAGGACGGACGCTTTATGCAGCTTTACCACGGGGCGTGCGACGTGAGCCGACCGTACCACCCGCGCAATACCTTGCGGAAGGCAATAGGCTATTTTGACCCCGACGGCAAACAGCCCATACGCTTTGATAAAGAAAACGATTCGCTATATATGCGTTTGGAGCCGGAAAAAGTAATGCTCGGCGACGATGTACAGATAGCCGTATACGGCTCTATGACGTATATGAACGGCAAAAAGATACTTTGGTACCCCGACCGTAAATTTTTCTTGCTCGGCAAGGACGTTGAGTAACCCGAATATTCAAAAAATTACAAAAATATAATATAAAAAGGAGATTTTACGATGATTTTATTCGATAGATACCCCGGCGGCAAAAAATATGCCTGCACCTTTAGCTACGACGATGGCTGTAAGCAGGACAGACGCCTTGTAGAGCTTTTCAACAAATACGGCATGAAGTGCACGTTCAATATGTTCTCCGGCTCTATGATGAGCGACAGCGGCGAGGGCATAAAAATGCGCGAGCTTTCCACGCTTTTTGCAGGGCACGAGATAGCGGCGCACGCGCACAACCACCCTCACCTGGAAAGAATGCCGCTTACCGCGCAGTATGAACAGATAATAAAAGACAGGGAACTGCTCGAGCCGCACTACGGCAAGATAATACGTGGGCTTGCTTACCCATTCGGCACTTATTCCGAAGATACTTTTACGGCTATGAAGACGGCGGGAATAGTTTACGGCAGAACGGTTGCTTCCAACTCCTCTACCTTCGCGCCCCCCGCGACAGACAGAGAGTTTCTTACATGGGCACCCACGACGCACCACAACGAAGCGGCAATGCCCATCAAACGTTTCCTGTATAACGTAGAAAAAGCACCGTGGCGTGCCGGCGGCTTGCTCTATATTTGGGGGCACTCATACGAATTTGACAACGCCGCTTCCCCTGTACACTGGGAAGAATTTGAGGAGTTTTTGAAACAGCTTGCGGCACATGCAGACAACATCTGGTTTGCTACAAACATCGAGGTTTATGATTACATAAAGGCAACGCAGTCTATACGCACGTCTGCAAACGGCAAGATACTCTACAACCCCACAGACACGGACGTTTGGGTGTCTGACGGGGAAAAGGATATAAAAATCCCTGCGGCGGCAGATGTCGTACTTCCTTAAAACGGAAAAATTAAAAGCAACGATGGAACCATCGTTGCTTTTTTTTGCGTACTTGTATACAATTCCTTAATTTTTTTTGCAAAAAGTATTTACAAATATAACAAATGTGTGGTACAATAGGCAATATTCGTTTGAAACTTATAAACAATCAGAAAATTTGGAGGTAAAAAATCAAATGGATAGCAAAACAACCCAAATTCTGATTGCAATGGTCATATATATGGCAATAGTTATTGCAATCGGTATTATTTTCGCAAAAAGAGCAAACAAAAGCTCGGAGGATTATTTCCTCGGTGGCCGTTCGCTCGGTCCTTGGGTAACGGCTATGAGCGCAGAAGCTTCCGATATGAGCGGCTGGCTGCTTATGGGCTTGCCCGGTGTGGCTTACTGGTGCGGTCTTGCAGATGCGGCATGGACAGCCATCGGCCTTGCAATCGGTACATACTTCAACTGGCTCATCGTTTCCAAACGCTTGCGCCGCTACAGCGTAAGAGCAAACAACTCTATCACGCTCCCCGACTTTTTCTCTAACAGATTCCGCGAGAAAAACAAGATAATCATGACGCTTTCCGCGCTCTTTATTCTCATTTTCTTCACGGTTTACGCGGCAAGCTGCTTTGTAGCCTGCGGAAAGCTTTTCGCAACGCTCTTCGGCGCGCCCTACGTGGCTATGATGATAGTGGGTGCTGTGTTCGTGCTTCTCTACACAATACTCGGCGGCTTCCTCGCAGAGAGCGCTTCCGACTTTATGCAGGGTATAGTTATGTTTGCGGCTCTTGTTGTTATCGTTATTATCGGTACCGTTAACGCAGGCGGTCTCGGCGCGGTTATGGAAAACGCAAATTCCATTCCCGGCTTCTTTGAATTCTTCGGTATGGCACAGCCGAGCCTTGACGCAAACGAGGTTCAGCAGGTTGTAGACGGCGTTCCTCAGTTTGGCGAGGCTGCCCCCTACGGCGTTCTTAAGATCTGCTCTATGCTTGCTTGGGGTCTCGGTTACTTCGGCATGCCTCAGGTTCTTCTCCGCTTTATGGCTATTCGCCATGAAAACGAGCTTAAACGCTCCCGCCGTATCGCTATGATATGGGTAGTTATCTCTCTTGCCGTTGCCGTATTCATCGGTATCATGGGCAGAGCGGCGTTCCCCACAGCGCATCTTACGGCTTCCGATGCGGAAAACATATTTATCACTCTTGCTACAAACTCCTTGCCCGCGATACTCGCAGGCTTTGTAATGGCAGGTATCCTTGCGGCTACCATCAGCTCCTCCGACTCCTATCTGCTTATAGCGGCCTCCGCTGTGGCAAAGAACATCTTCCAGGGTGTTGTTAAGAAGAAGGCAACGGACAAACAGGTTATGCTCGTTACGAGAATCACGCTTCTTACAATAGCTCTTATAGCTATCGTTATCGCGCTAAATGAAGACAGCGTTATCTTCGATGTGGTTTCCTTCGCTTGGGCAGGCTTTGGCGCAACGTTCGGCCCGCTTATGATCTTCTCCCTCTTCTGGAAGAGAATCAACCGCGCAGGCGCTGTTGCGGGTATGGTAAGCGGCGCTTCCATGGTATTTATCTGGAAGCTTGGTATAAGCAGGCTCGGCGGCGTGTTTGCTATTTACGAGCTTTTGCCAGCATTCATAATTTCCTCTATCTGCATAGTTGTGGTTTCCTTGCTTACGAAAGCTCCTTCCAAAGAAATAGAAGAAGATTTCGAGGCTGCCAAAAACGGTGTAGGTGTTGAAGGCTGAAGCGTAATAATTGAATAACGTAAAAAAGATAGAACGTATCGGCATAAGCCGAGAAGTTCTATCTTTTTTTGAAAGTAAATTTTATTTCAGCGCTTCGCGCAGGGCAGCTGCATTTTCACGCATAAGCTCTATATAAGTTACACCTGCATCGAAATCTGCTTTGGCAACGGTTTCGCAGGCGTGAAAAGCAAGCTTTTTTGCCCCCGTTGCATCGCAGATAGCGTTTGCTATATTACCTGTGGAAAGGGAAATATGGAATACGGCAGGGATGTTTTCTTCCGATACGTGCGTTATAAGCTCGGCGAGGGTTGCGGCGCTGGGCTCTGTATTTCCGGCGCAGCCGGGGAATGCGGCGTGGTAGGAAAGCCCGTATGCCTCTGTGAAATATATAAGAGGGAAGCGGTCGCCGAAAACAAGCTCGCGGCGCGCGCCGCCCGCCACGATCTCTTTAATTTCGGCATCTACGGCAGAAAGCTCTGCTCTATATGCCGCGAGGTTTTCGCGGTAAAGAGCCTCGTTTTCTTTGTCAACCTCGCACAGGGCCTCTGCTATCGCTTCGCAGGCGAGCGCGGCGTTGCGCGGGCTTGCCCAGACGTGCTCGTCATATTCGCTGTGGGGGTGGCTGTGGTCGTGTTCGCCGCCATCGCCGTGCTCATGGTGGTGCTCCGAGCAGATGAGCCCCTCTGTATGCTCCATAAGCTTTATTATCTTCATATCCGGGTTTTCCGCGGCGGCTATTACGTTTTCCACCCAAGCGTCTGCCGCGCCGCCAACGTATATGAATATATCGCATTTGCTTACAACCAGCATATCGCGCGGCGTGGGGTCATAGGAGTGGCTGTCTGCACCGCATGGCAAGAGCATCGTGACTTCCGCATTTTCGCCTGCCAGCGCACGAGAAAAATCGTACGGCGCGAATATCGTGGTCACTATGGATATTTTTTCTTCGCCCGAAGTATTTCCGCAGGAGCAAAGCGGAAGCGCGGATATGGCAAAAGCCAAAAAGCATATTATTATTTTTTTTGTTAATTTCATTATTTATTTTCGTCTTTCTTATGTGTATATAATAACATAATATCATATTTTGCGGAATTTTCAATATAAAAAATAAAATAAATCTTGCCAAAAGCGGTTTACTTTTTCTTTCGCCTATGTTATACTAATTTTGAATTTATTGCCTTTTGGGCAAAAAACATAAACTCGGAGGTTTAAAAATTATGAAAGCAGTTATTTCTGTTACAGGTAAAGACGGTGTTGGCATCGTTGCAAAGGTTAGCGCAAAATGCGCTGAATGCGGAGCTAATATTATAGATATTTCTCAGACTGTTCTCGGCGGCTATTTTGCCATGATCATGATCGCAGACGTCAGCGCGCTCAACGTTCAGTTCGGCGATTTTGTAGACTATATGGCGGCAGCAGGCAAGGAGAGCGGCCTTCAGATAAATACAATGCACGAAGACATCTTCAATTCCATGCACAAAATCTGACTCTGCGGAGGTAAATTATGTCCATCGTAACTACAACAGATATTCTTGAAACTATAAATATGATACAGCACGAAAACCTTGACGTGCGTACCATTACAATGGGTATTTCTCTTTACGATTGCGTTTCCGACGATATAGGCAGACTTTGCGATAATATTTACGATAAAATCACAAAAAGAGCCGAAAATATCGTTAAAGTTGGCGACGGCATCGGCAAAAAATACGGTATTCCAATAGTAAACAAGCGTGTTTCCGTAACACCTGTGGCGCTTATCGGCGGTAAATCTTCTGCAGATGATTACGTTAAGATAGCAAAAACGCTCGACCGCGCCGCAAAAGAGATCGGTATAAACTTTATAGGCGGTTATTCCGCACTCGTTCAGAAGGGCATGTCCCGCGGAGGCGAAGAGCTTATAAAGTCCATTCCCCAGGCGCTCACGGAAACAGATTTCCTTTGCTCCTCGCTCAATGTTGCCTCTACAAAAGCGGGCATCAATATGGACGCGATTTATATGGCAGGCAAGGCTATAAAAGAGCTTGCTTACCTCACGAAAGACAGAAACTCCATAGGCTGTGCTAAATTCGTAGTGTTTGCCAACGCTCCCGAGGATAACCCCTTTATGGCGGGCGCTTTCCACGGTATAGGCGAGCCCGAATGTGTAATAAACGTGGGCGTTTCCGGCCCCGGTGTTGTTGCGGCGGCTATTAAACGCGCGGGTAACTGCGATTTCGGCGAGCTTGCAAACATCATAAAGAAAACAGCATATAAAATTACAAGCGTAGGTCAGCTCGTTGCCACAGATGCTGCGGCAGAGCTCGGTGTGCCCTTCGGCATAGTAGACCTTTCGCTTGCCCCCACCCCCGCTATAGGCGACAGCGTTGCAAGAATACTCGAAAATATGGGTCTTGAACGCTGCGGCACACACGGCACGACAGCCGCGCTCGCTATGCTCAACGATGCCGTTAAAAAAGGCGGCGTAATGGCAAGCTCCTCTGTGGGCGGTCTTTCCGGCGCATTTATTCCCGTTTCCGAGGATGAAGGTATGATAGAAGCGGTCAATGTAGGCGCGCTCCACCTCAACAAGCTCGAAGCGATGACGGCGGTTTGTTCCGTTGGCCTCGATATGATAGCTATCCCCGGCGACACCCCCGTAGAAACTATCTGCGGTATTATTGCAGACGAAATAGCCATAGGCGTTGTAAACACTAAGACAACGGCGGCACGCCTTATACCCGCATACGGCAAGAAGGTTGGCGACAGCGTGGACTTCGGCGGCTTGCTCGGCACAGCACCCATTATGGAAGTAAGCCCCTATTCCTCCTGCGAATTTATTCACCGCGGCGGTCATATTCCCGCGCCCATGCACAGCCTTAAGAACTGAGTGCGAGGGAAAATGAAAAAAATGGTTTCTCTTATAGCAATAATTTTTGCGTTCGCGCTCACACTAGCTTTTATTACGGGCTGTGAAGCCCCCGCAGGCGGCGAAACTTC
Organism: Clostridia bacterium; assembly: GCA_017456005.1. Lineage (GTDB taxonomy): Bacteria > Bacillota > Clostridia > Oscillospirales > CAG-272 > UMGS731. Next base: position 42,933 of record JAFTLJ010000007.1, read on the forward strand.
GGGCGAAAGCACGAGCGCAAGCGTTACCACAAGCGCCGAGGCAGGCACTACGGGCACCACTGCGGCGACAACAACTGCTACCACAAGCAAAACAACGGCAAATACCACCACGAAGAGCACCACAAAGGTGACGACAACAGCCACGACAACGGCGACAACAAGGGTTACCACAAAGGCAACCACAAAGGCAACCACTACCGCCACAACGGTAACGCCGAAGAACGTGACCATATTCCTCGACCCCGGCCACGGCGGCAGCGACCCGGGCGTTATAAGAACGTACGAGGGCGTTACATACGAGGAAGCGGACATAAACCTTTCCGTTGCCCTCAAAGCAAAGGAAGCGCTCGAAAAGCGCGGCTATACCGTGGTTATGTCCCGTGAAACGGACAAAACCGTTGCGCTAGACAGCCGTACGCCTATGGCACAGAAGGCGGGCGCAGATATGTTTATCTTTATCCACGTAAACTCCTTCAGCGATTCTTCCGTTGCGGGCACAAGAATGTACTATACGCACCGCACGGGGCTTTCCTACGATGCGCGTGATTTTGCCACGTATTTCGCAGAGGAATTCGACGACATACGCGAGGTGCCTTTGAGCTCTAACCCCGATAAGCTGGCATATCCGCATATGAAGCCCTCGCGCGTGTGCAGCGACAAGGACCTTTACGGCAGCGGCAGATACCTCGCCGTGCTCGCCGCGAAGGAAATTCCCTCTGTTCTCATAGAGCTCGGATTTATAACGAACGACAACGACCTTGTTATGCTAAAAAGCCAGTGGTGGCAGGGTTATGTTGCCACAGCCATTGCAGATGCGGTGGATTCTGCATACTACGATATTTCCTACGGTGAATGATATGTTTGAAAACTTAAAAAACAAGGGAGAATTTCGCATAGTATACCTCGGCGGCTCTATAACCGAGGGCGCGGGCGCGAGCGATAAAACGCGCCGCTGGTCCACGCAGATAACGGCGTACCTCAACTCCCTTGCGCTCGGCAATACCGTTTTCCGCGAGATCAATGCAGGTATAGGCGGCACAAACTCTGCCTACGGCATGCTTCGCCTTTCGCGCGATGTGATCTCGCAAGACCCCGATGCCGTATTTATAGATTTTTCGCTGAACGATATGGATAGGGACGATGATTTTTCTGCGCGTATGTACGAGGGCATTATAAGAAAGCTTATGTCGCTTTCCAAGGTGCCGTACGTCATTTGCATAGGCGTTGTGCCCAATAATGAAATTGTATTTAAAACGGAGCTTCACAAAAAAATAGCCGCACACTACGGCATTCAGTACATAGACGTGAAGGCGGCTATGAACGAGGCATACGGAAAGGGCGAGCCCGGCGTGAACACCGCGCGCGACGCGCTTTTCCGCCCCGACAACACTCACCCTGTGGAAGCGGGTTATGATTTCTATACAGAGGTTATAAAAAACAATCTTTCGGACGAAAGCTTCAGGCAGCCGTGCGGCGAGCCTATGTGCGAGGATTTCGAGAAGCGTTGCGGTAAATTTATAAACGCACGCGATTTCGAGCGCATCGGTGCTTGGCGCGAATGCGGCGAGGGCGATTGGAACGCCCCCAACCCCGGAAGAAGCGGCCCGAGCCTTGCCGTAAGCGAAGCGGGCGCGGAGCTCTGCCTCAAATTTTTCGGCGATGCAGTTCTCTTGGGCGCACGGTTCGACAGAAACGCAGGTAAAGCGGAGATTTCGCTAGACGGCAAGAGCGAAACGCGCGACCTTTGCTACGCCACTGATAACCAACCCGTTATCGTGCTGGAGCGCTTCGGGCTCGGCGAGGGCGAGCATACGCTTGCCGTGCGCACACTCGGCGGCGAGGTTAAATTTGATTTTGCAATAATCCCCTAATAAAAAAAACAGGCTTTTAAAGGCTCCTTCTCATAAGGAAGTTTATTTTCTCTTGTAGGGACCGGCGTCCGCGACGGTTCATTAAGATATATTTACACCGCAGAAGGCAAAGAGTAACCCCGACAGATTTTTAGTCTGTCGGGGTTCTCTATTTATTTGAGTTTATATATTTCGTTCCATTTCGTCGGTAGGGCCATAATTAATATGCCAATCAAGATATGACGCCAAAACTCCACAATTTGTGCAGCGACTGCCAATATATACCCACTCTACATCACCATTTTCTCTGCGTATAAAGCCCACTTTTACATTGTGTTCTTTTGATGTTTTACAAACAACACACTTTCGCAGTCTCGGTTTGGCTTCTTCCCATATATCTTGGCAATCCAACAAAATTTTCTTTTCTCCGCATTTTGGACACTTAATCTGAATAGCTTCCTCATTGCTATCGATACGCATTATCAATGCTTCACTTCCACAAGAATTGCAAACCACAGGTTTTATGTCTATGTCAGCCTCTTCAGTGTATTCTTTCAAGAACTCATCAATATCATCAGCACAATTTCCATACCAATATTTTCTTGACTTATCGATCATATTATAATCCTCACTTAAAATCAAAGTTATCGTTCCGTTTTATCGCCAGTTTCGCCTTTGTATTACAAAGGCATAGGGCAAAGCCCACACCCCTATTCATTATATAACAAATCAGCAGAGAAAGCAAGAGTTATATTCCGACTTCGTCGGAGTGATATTATTGCTACCGCAATAGTGATATTGAAGCCTTGCGACTTCAGTGATATTTTATTCGCCTCCAAAAACTTGCGAAGCAAATACCACTCGGCGTGAGCCGAATACCACTGCGAAGCAATATCACTCGCCGCAGGCGAATAAAACTGCCCAACTTCCTTATGAGAAGTTGGGCAAAGCCTGTTTTTTTATGTAATTAGCCGGAAAGTGATAAAAATAATGTTGACAGTTAAGTGTTATCATGTTAAAATAAAATATATGATAAATATTGCACGAAAAAAACCGCAACTGTTGTGAAAAACACACAAAATCAACACGAATTTACGTTTCGGGGGAAGCGATATTTATACACTCACGATAAAGGAGAAAAGACAATGTCTTACAGCACAAAGTACAACATACAGCCCGATCCGAGCGGCTTCCGCGATTGGGACGATTACTCAAGGCAAATCGATATTGAGTACAGGCAATCCATCGAGGAAGGGCTTGACATTGAAAAGTACAAGCCTCTTTTTGACGTAGCGCAAAGTCTCGATTTCGATCAGTACAAGCTGGAACTTACAAATATTCTTTACAACATCGTAAAGAATGCGGAAACAAGAGCTGATTATAAGTACAACGAGCCTTCCTCGCTCGAAGAGATAAAGGAGCTTCGCAAGCCCTACAGCTTCAAGGCGAATATACCCGCGAGCAAGGAAGCTTTCAGGGAAAAAATAAGCGGCGCCTGGTACGGCAGAATTTGCGGTTGCTTGCTAGGCAAAGCGGTTGAGGGCATCAAGGTTCGTGAATTTTGGCCATTCCTCAAGGAAACGGGCAACTACCCCATGCACCGTTACATCTACAAAAGCGATATCACCGAGGAAATTCAGGCAAAATATGAATATAACTTTATGGCTTCCTGCTTTGCGGACGATATCACCTGCGCTCCCATCGACGACGATACCAACTATACCGTTATGGCGATGAAGCTCATTTCTAAATACGGAAAGGATTTTACACCCAAGGACGTTATCGAGTGCTGGATCGAAAGGCAATATAAAAACTCCTACTGCACGGCAGAGCGCCTTGCTTACATAAACTATATCCAGGGATATTTGCCCCCCGCCTCCGCGGTCTACAAAAATCCCTACCGCGAATGGATAGGTGCGCAGATACGCGGAGACTACTTTGGCTATATCAACCCCGGCAACCCCGAGCTTGCGGCTGAAATGGCATTCAGGGATGCCTGCATTTCTCACGTTAAAAACGGTATCTACGGCGAAATGTTTGTGGCGGCGATGATTGCTATTGCGGCTGTAAACGATGACATAAAGGATATAATCCTCGGCGGTCTTGCCGAAATTCCCGCAACGTCGCGCCTTTACGAAGCGATAATGCGTCTTGTGGAAAGATATGACGCAGGCGTTACGAAAGAGGAGGCCTTTGCCGATATCCACGCGGAATGGAACGATGAGGATGCGCACGATTGGTGCCACACCATTTCCAATGCGCTTATAGTTGTTGCTTCTCTGCTTTATGGCGAGGGCGACTACAGCAAGTCTATCTGTATGTCCGTTGAAACGGGCTTTGATACGGACTGCAACGGCGCGACAGTCGGCTCTGTGCTTGGTATGCGCGGCGGAGAGAGTTCTATTGACGAATACTGGAAAAAGCCTCTGAACGGTACACTCGAAACGACAATAAGATGGGCAAATAAAATGCCTATAGCATCTCTTGTGAAAAACACACTCGAGCATTTGCCCGAAGACCTTTTCTGAGGGAGAATGAGATGCGTATATCTCGTTAAAGCAAGTTCCAAAAGCAAAAAATCGTGAGCCTCGGCTCACGATTTTTTTTCGGGAAGGAGAGCCTGCGGCTTTCCAAACGATTATACGAACTTTTTCTTTAAACAAGAAAAAGAGGATCATTTTTTATTTTGTTCCTGTAGAGCCGAAGCCGCCTTCGCCGCGTTCCGTGCCCGAAAGCTCGGTTCTTTCGGTAAATTCCGCCGTGAAGTATGGTGCGAAAACCATCTGTGCCACGCGCTCGCCGTTTTCTATGACCACGTCCTCTGCGCTGTGGTTGTGCAAGCATACGATGATTTCGCCGCGATAGTCGCTGTCGATAACGCCGACCTTGTTTGCAGGTGCTGCACCGCGCTTGCAAGCCATGCCGCTGCGCGCGTATATAAGCCCTACAACGCCCTCCGGTATTTCCAGCGATATGCCCGTGTGTATAAACTCCGTGCCGCCTGCCGCTATTGTTACGGCATCGTCGCACAGCGCATAGAGGTCTGCCCCCGCGGAATATGCAGAGCCGTACGTGGGCACTTTTGCGCGTTCATCGAGCTTTTTAAACATTACGTTAATTTTATTCATAATACTTTACTCCGTGAAATTATTGTGTTAATATGAGAATATGTTAACACGAATTATGCGAAAAATCAAGGAATAAAGGGGAATGTTATGAAGAAATTTACGGCTGTTTTGCTCGCTGTACTTGTTTTGGTGCTTGTTTTTGCGCAGGCGGCGTTTGCCGCTGTTGTGACAACTGAGGCGCAGGGAAGCGCCGCCGCAACGAAAGAGGGATACGAGGATGGTATGGTGCGTGGGCTGAATGTGGATATGCCTATAATAACCTGCATTATCATCGTGTGTGCGTGCATAGTATACGGTATAGCAGAGCTTCGCAAGCACAAAAACGATACTCTTTGAAAAAACGTGCTTGTTATTGTTGACACGGCGCGTGGATATGTGGTAAAATATAAGAGTAAAATATATAAATCATATCATTCACGAAAGGAAGGAAAAAATATGAAAATTTTGCTTACGGGCGGTGCGGGTTACATCGGTTCTCACACAGCCATTGAACTTATGAGTGCTGGCTATGAAATCGTTATCTGCGATAACTTTTCCAACAGCAAGCCCGAAGCTCTCAGAAGAATCAAAACCATCTCCGGCAAAGAATTCCCCTTCTACGAAATAGACGTTGCGGACAAAGCGGCTCTTTCCGAAGTTTTCGCAAAAGAGGAAATCGGCGCGGTTATCCACTTTGCAGGCTACAAGGCTGTAGGCGAATCTGTGGCGAAGCCTATTGAATATTACAGAAACAACCTTGATACTACCCTCACACTCCTTGAGGTTATGAAGGAATACGGCTGCAAAAACCTTATTTTCAGCTCCTCCGCTACGGTTTACGGTGCACCCGATGAAGTTCCGATAAAAGAAACTGCCGTTGTGGGCAGATGCACGAACCCCTACGGCTGGACAAAATATATGATAGAACGTATTTTGGAGGGCGTTTGCATTTCCGACCCCACGTTCTCTGCGGTAATTTTGCGCTATTTCAACCCTGTTGGCGCACACATTTCGGGCCTTATAGGCGAAGACCCCCAAGGCATACCGAACAACCTTATGCCCTATATTTCCCAGGTTGCCGTGGGCAAGCTCAAACAGCTCGGCGTTTTCGGCGACGATTACCCCACGAAGGACGGCACGGGCGTGCGCGACTACATTCACGTTGTAGACCTTGCCAAAGGCCACGTTGCCGCCGCACGTTACATCGAAAAGAACGATGGGCTTGAGGTATTCAATCTCGGCACGAGCGTTGGCTATAGCGTGCTCGATATGGTTCACGCTTTTGAAGAAGCAAACGGTATAAAGATAAACTACCGCATAGCGGAACGCCGCCCCGGCGATATTGCGGAATGCTATGCAGACGCCACGAAGGCGAAGGAAAAGCTCGGCTGGCAGGCAGAGCTCGGTGTTGTTGATATGTGCCGCGACGCTTGGAGATGGCAGAAAAACAACCCCAACGGCTACGGGGAATAAAATAAAGTTAAGAAAACGGAGCGTAAGCTCCGTTTTTTTGCCGATTTTTCAAAAAAATGCACAAAAAATATTTATTTATTCACAAATATAGTGTATAATTTAAATAACAAATGTAGAAAACGGAGGAAACGGCATTGAAAAAATATATAATAGCGCTCGATGCGGGCACCACAAGCGTGCGCGCGATAATATACGATAAGAACTTAAATTCCGTGGGCTGTGCCCAAAAGGAGTTTACGCAGATATACCCGAAGCCCGGGTACGTGGAGCACGATGCACAGGAAATTTTCGCCTGCGCATACTCTGTTATGACAGAGGTTTTACTCATCTCGGGCATTATGCCATCGGAAATAGCCGGCATAGGCATAACCAATCAGCGCGAAACTACCGTTGTGTGGAGCCGCGAAACGGGCGAGCCCGTGTGCGGAGCCATAGTGTGGCAATGCCGCAGAACTGCGTATATCTGCCGCGAAATAGAGGCGGCAGGGCATGCGCCGTATATAAAGGAAACCACAGGCTTGCCTATGGACGCATATTTTTCTGCCTCCAAAATAAAATGGATACTTGATAACGTGCCGCACGCGCGCGAGCGTGCAGAGGCAGGCGAGCTTCTTTTTGGCACTATAGATACCTGGCTTATCTGGCGGCTTACGGGCGGCAAAGCGCACGTTACAGACAGAACTAACGCTTCCCGAACCATGCTCTACGATATAAACAAGCTTTGCTGGGATAAAAAGCTTATGGATATTTTCGGCGTGCCCGAATGTATGTTGCCGAAGGTATGCTCCTCGGGCGAGGTATACGGCGAATTTGCGCTTATGGGCGAAAATATTCCTATTTGTGCTATCGCGGGCGACCAACAGTCGGCACTTTTCGGTTCTTGTTGCTTTTCAGCGGGAGAGGCGAAGAATACTTACGGCACGGGTTGCTTTTTGCTTATGAACACGGGTGCGGAACGCCCGCGCGGCGAAAGCGGACTCATAGCTACCGTTGCGGCGGGAATTGCCGGCGAGCCCGTGCAGTATGCGGCAGAGGGCAGTGTTTTTGTGGGCGGAGCTGTGGTAAAGTGGCTGCGCGATGAGCTCGGCTTTATAAAAAGCTCTGCCGATACGCTTGAAATAGCGCGCAGCGTGACGGATAGCGGCGGTGTTTACGTTGTGCCTGCCTTCACGGGTATGGGTGCGCCGTATTGGAGCATGGATGCGCGCGGCACGATTTTTGGGCTTACGCGCGGCAGCGGCAGCGCTCACATAGTGCGTGCGGCGCTTGAATCTATAGCATACCAGAGCGCAGACGTTATAAGCGCCATGGAAAAGGACGTGGGCGTAAAGCTTGGCACGCTAAAGGTGGACGGCGGTGCTTCCGCAAACGATTTTCTTGTGCAGTTCCAGGCGGATATTTCCGAGCTTACGGCGGTTCGCACGGCATCCTGCGAGGCTACGGCGCGCGGTGCGGCGGCGCTCGCAGGGCTTACGCTCGGCTTCTATAAAAACAGGGAAGAGATAGCCGCTTTGCCCACAAATATGGAATTTTTTGCGCCGAAAATGGCGGCAGAGGAAAGGGAAGCGCGCCTTTGCGGTTGGCACAAGGCGGTAGATGCGGCACTTTACTGGGCGGAAAAATAAAATGCAGAATGAAGAGCGCAGAATGCAGAATTATATAATTGAATGGAGGATTTTATGTTTTATAACGTATTTACAAAGCAAGTGCCGTCGAGCGACGGCGTGAACACTCTTTGCGGCAAGGTGTACGTGCCGTTGGGCGAAGTAAAGGCGCTTTTTCAGGTAGCGCACGGCATGGCAGAGCATATAGAAAGATATGATGAATTTATGGGCTTTATGGCAGACAACGGGTACGTCGTTTTTGCGTATGACCACGTGGGGCACGGCGAAACGGGTGCGAAAGCAGGGCATTTCGGTTATATTTCGGACAAGTTTGGCTATAAAACTCTTGTAGACGACATCCACGTATTCGCAGAAGCCGTGAAGGCGGATTTCCCCGGCAAAAAGCATATTCTTATGGGGCACAGTATGGGTTCTTTTGTAGCGCGTATATACGCGGCGAGATACGGCAAAGGGCTTGCCGGGCTTATACCCATGGGCACGGGCGGCTATAACCCCGTGGCGAAGGTGGGTATATTGCTCACGAAGACGATAAAGGAAAAGTTCGGAACCACGTACGTTTCCGATTTCGTAAACAAGCTCGTTTTCGGCTCGTACAACGCACGCACGGAAAAAGGAAGCAATTTTGCTTGGCTTTCCGAAAACAAAGAAAATGTTGAAAACTACGAGGCAGACGAATTTTGCGGTTATCCTTTCACCGTAAGCGCCATGCAGGACCTTATAACGCTCACTTATCTTGCAAACACCAATACGGTAGCGCGCGAAACGCCGAAGAATTTGCCCATTTATCTTGTGGCGGGTGCAGAAGACCCCGTGGGCGCATACGGCGAGGGCGTGAAGCGCGTTGGCTTTAAGCTGCATCAAAAGGGCGTGAAGGACGTTAAATTCAAGCTCTACAAGGATGCGCGCCATGAAATTTTGAACGATTTTTGCAAGGAAGAGGTTTTCTGCGATATTTTAGCGTTTGCGGAAAGAGTTATTTGAAATAAAGAAAAAACTCCGTGAAAACGGAGTTTTTTTGCTAAATGATATCTCTTTTTTTCGCCCAGAGCCTGTAGAGGTATTTGAGCAGTGTTTCAAATATGAGGCTGAGTGCTATTACCGTGGCGGTGAGCGCGAATACCTCTGCCGATTCAAGGTAGTTTTTCGCGCTGGCGAGCATGCCGCCTATAGAGTCTGCCGGGCGGCAGATGACCTCTGCCGCGATGCCCGATTTCCACGCAAAGCCAAGCCCCGTTACCGCAGAGGAAAGGAAGGCAGGCGCAAGGTTTGGCAGAATTATGTATATTATCTGTCCCCATTTACCTGCACCGTCGACAGATGCCGCCTCCAGCGCGGGCTTATCCACGCCGCGCATACCGTGGAGCATATTATCCCATATAATGGGCAATACCATAAAGAATGATATGAAAACGGGCAGCTCGTTTGTTTTTATCCATACGAGCGCGAGTATTATAAACGATGCCACGGGCACTGCGCGAACAAGGTTTAAAAGAGGGGAAGTGAGCTCTTCGAAAAAGCGGAAACGATAGGAAAGCACAGCACCTAAGCACCCAAAAACGAGCGCGAGGATATAGCCTGTGAGCACGCGCAAAAGCGAATGTGCCACAGCGGCGTGGAAACGCTCCGTTCCAACAAGGGAAATGAACGTTTCGAACGTTTTCTGCGGTGATGGCACGAGAATTTCGCGATTTACGTATGCACTTATCAGATACCAAACAAATATCCAAAAGGCGGCAACGAGTGCCGCCTTTATTACGTTGAGAAGCTTAGCCTTCATAGCCCATATAGTAGAGGCTGTCTGCCGGCATCTTGCCACCGATGGAGGCGGGGTTTGCCGTGTGGAGCACCGTGAAGTAGCCCGTGAGCTTCGCTTTCATTTCAGCGCCCGTAGCAAACGTGAGGTTGCATTTCGGAATAGCCTGCTTTGCGATGGGAGCTTTAGCAATAATACCATGCTTTTCGCAGAGAGCAGCTGCTGCATCAACGTCAGCGAGAACTGCCTCGATAGAAGCCTTGTATTCTTTGAGGAAGAGGTTTACCTTTTCTTTGTTGGCGTTAAGATATTTGCTTGTGGTAACAACGCAACCCATCATAAGTGCGCTGTCGCTCTCGCCGGCGATCTTTTCCCATTCCGCGTTCATATCGATAACGGGGGCTATGGTTTTGCCTGCGTTTTTGCCCTGAACAACTGTAGCCGTTGCAACGGGCTGGGGGAGCATGGCGATCTCTATACTGCCGTCTACCATACCTGCGGAAATAGCTGCTGCTTCTTCCATAAAGTTGATGGTGACATTTTCAACGCCGTTTTCTGCGAGAACGTATTTGAGAATGTATTCGGGGTTGGAACCCTGACCTGTGGCTGTGATTGTTTTGCCCTCAAGATCGGAAATGTTTTTAACTGTGCCGGTAGCGTCCATAATGTAGAGCACGCCGAGCGTGTTAACTGCGAGTATAACAACGTCTTCGCCCTTGTTGAGGAGCATGGACGCCATATTCGTGGGCATAGCTACGATGTCTGCTTCACCGTTGAGGAAGGCAGCTTTTGCTTTTTCCTGGTTTTCTGCAAGAACGAAGTTATATTTGCCCTCTGTTGTGCCTGCGGCAGCCTTTTCCATAAGGGAAACAGCGCCTACGCCCGTGGGACCGCTTATAACGTATACGTTTGCGGGGTCTGTGTTTGCGGGTGTGCTTGCGCCGCCCGTTGTGCCGCCTGCGCCCGTGCCGCCGCAAGATGCGAGCGCCAAAACGGAAAGCGCCATAACAAGCGCAAGAGCTACTATTCTTTTGATTTTCATTGTGAGATTTCTCCTTTGTTTACTGTAAATTTATTGCCATCCCTTAAAATATGCCCACCCGACGCAAGGTCTTCCAGCGCACGGTAGAGGCTGGAGCGCCCGATATTCAGCGTTTTCGCCAGCACCGACATATTAGGTGCGCGGAAAACGCCGTCTTCGCCCGCGTTCTTTTTGATATATTCAAAAACGCGTGCGCTTGCCCCGTGCATTGAAATTTCCGCGATCTTGCGGTTGAGGTAGCGTATTTTCGAGGAAAGGAAAGCTATGTAATTGAGCGCGGCGGTGGGGTAAACGGAAAAAAGCTTTTCCAGCGTGGCTTCTTCTATAAAAACCACCGTACAGGTGCTTTTTGCGCATATTTCGCTTACGTAACATTCGCCCGCACCGAAAACAGCCGCCGCGCCGAAGGTTTCGCCCGCGCCCATATCGCGCAAGAGTATGTGGTTTTCCGCATCCGAGGTGCTTATGCGCACCGTTCCGCTTACAATTACGCCGAGGGCGTGGCGGAAGGCAGAGCTTTTATAAACACATTCTCCTCGCGCAAATTCCGCAGTGCCCGAAAACATTTCGTTTTCAAGTTCTTCGGAAAGTTCGCTTATACCGCGGAAAAGGAAAGAGGAAAGAAAGCATTTTTTCATTTCTTCCGTGATTGTTCCAGCCATCATTTGCTCCTTGATGTGTGCCAAATGGGACACTTTTTCTTTATTATAACTCGCGCAAAAGGAAAAATCAAGTGCTTTGGTATATTTTTTTTGAAAAAATTTTAAAAAATAAAACAATGCAAGATGAAAATCGGCATCGTCAAAATAGACAAAAACAACGCAGTAGGCTTTGTTGCTGTTGCTGAAAATGCAAAAAAAACGCAAAAAAAATGCAAGTTTTTTTGGAAAAGATATAGACTTTTTTTCTTTATTTGATATAATGTATCTGTTATAATATTATTTAAACCTATTTTGTATATCACATCAGATTCAGCGCAAACAAATATGACCAAAATTCGTTTAAGAAGGGAGTTCCAAAAATGAAAAAGAAAATGACAACGGTGACATTCACCGGTACGCCCGAACAGGAGCAGAAGCTTGATGCCATTATTGCAAAATATGGCAAAGATGAGGGCGCGATAATGCGCATTCTTCAGGACGCGCAGGAAGTTTACGGTTATCTTCCCATAGAAGTACAGAAGATGATTTCCATTAAAACAGGTGTTCCGCTTGCAGAAATCTACGGCGTCGCGACATTCTATTCTCAGTTCTCGCTCAACCCCAAAGGTAAGGTTGCCATTTCCGTTTGCCTCGGCACGGCTTGCTACGTAAAAGGCTCCGGCCCCGTTATGGAAAAGATCTGCGAATTGCTCGGCGTTCAGCCCGGCGAAACAAGCGCAGACGGCAAATTCAGCGTTGACGCTACACGTTGCCTCGGCGCGTGCGGTCTTGCCCCCGTTATCACAATTAACGAGGACGTTTACGGCAAACTTCAGCCCAAAGACGTTGCAGACGTACTTGCAAAATATTGATTAAAAAAACCGACAAGTTATTCAGAAAGGAATGTTGAAGTATGAAATTATCAGAACTTGCCGCTATTAAAGCGAAAATGGAAAGCGTGGTTTCCGTTCGTTCCGGCGAAGAAGCAACAGACGGCGTTCGCAAACACGTTCTTATTTGCGGCGGTACAGGCTGTACATCCAGCAACAGCGTTACAATCAGCGAAACTATGAAAGCTGAGCTTGAAAAAGCGGGCATCGCAGACGAAGTTAAAGTTGTTCTTACAGGTTGCTTCGGTCTTTGCGCTCTCGGCCCCATTATGATAGTTTACCCCGAAGGCGTATTCTACTCTGCAGTTAAGGTAGAAGACGTTCCCGAAATCGTAAAAAACCACCTTGTAAACGGAGAAGTTGTAACAAGACTCGTTTATAAAGACGAGATTACGGGCGAACACGTTCACTCTCTTATGGAAACAAGATTCTACAAGAGCCAGAAGCGCGTTGCTCTTCGTAACTGCGGCGCTATCGACCCCGAAGATATTGAAGAATATATTGCAAAAGACGGCTATGCCGCACTCGGCAAAGTACTTACAGAGATGACACCCCAGGGCGTTATCGATACAATGAAGGAATCCGGCCTTCGCGGTAGAGGCGGCGGCGGCTTCCCCACAGGCAACAAATGGCAGTTTGCCGCAAACAGCGTTTCCGACAAGAAATACGTTGTTTGTAACGCGGACGAGGGCGACCCCGGCGCGTTTATGGACCGCTCCATTCTCGAGGGCGACCCCCATGCAGTAATCGAAGCAATGGCTATCGCAGGCTATGCTATCGGAGCAGACGAAGGCTACGTTTACGTTCGTGCGGAATACCCCATCGCCGTAAGACGCCTTCAGAAGGCTATCGATCAGGCGCGCGAATACGGCTTGCTCGGCAAAGACATTTTCGGCACAGGCTTTAACTTTGACCTTAACATCCGCCTTGGTGCAGGCGCTTTCGTATGCGGCGAAGAAACAGCTCTTCTCACATCTATCGAAGGCAAGCGCGGCGAACCCAGACCCCGTCCTCCTTTCCCTGCGGTAAAAGGTCTTTTCGGCCAGCCCACTATCATCAACAACGTTGAAACATATGCAAACGTACCCCAGATCATACTCAAAGGCGTAGAATGGTTCACGTCTATGGGTACAGAACGCTCCAAGGGTACAAAGGTATTCGCTCTCGGCGGCAAGATCACAAACACGGGTCTTGTTGAAGTTCCTATGGGTACTACACTCCGCACGGTTATCGAAGAGATAGGCGGCGGTATCCCCGGCGGCAAAAAATTCAAAGCAGCGTAGACGGGTGGCCCCTCCGGCGGTTGCATCCCCGCGCACCTTATCGATACACCTATCGACTACGATAACCTTATCGCTATCGGCTCTATGATGGGTTCCGGCGGTCTTATCGTTATGGACGAAACAGACTGCATGGTAGACATCGCTAAATTCTTCCTTGAATTCACTGTTGACGAATCCTGCGGTAAATGCACGCCCTGCCGTACAGGTACGATGCGCCTTCTCGAGCTTCTCGAAAAGATCACATCCGGCAACGGCGAAATGGAAGACATCGACCGCCTCGAAGAGCTTTGCGATTACATAAAATCCGCTTCTCTCTGCGGTCTCGGCCAGACAGCCCCCAACCCCGTTCTTTCCACACTCCGTTACTTCCGCGACGAATACGTTGCGCACGTTAAAGAAAAGAGATGCCCCGCAGGCGTATGCAAAAAGCTTCTCAGCTTCTCCATCGAAGCAGACAAATGTAAAGGCTGCACGGCTTGTGCAAGAAAATGCCCTGTTGGCGCTATTTCCGGCAAGGTTAGAGAAGCTCATACGATCGATACGTCCAAATGTATCAAGTGCGGCGCTTGCATAGCTACATGTAAGTTCGGCGCTATCAAAAAAGGCTGAGGAGGAGAATCTAAACAATGAATAACGTAAATGTAAAAATAAACGGTCGTGAATACGCCGTTCCCGCAGGCTCCACAATCCTCGATGCAGCAAGAGTTGCAGGTGTGGAAATACCCACACTTTGCTACCTCAAAGACATCAACGAAATCGGCGCTTGCCGCCTTTGCCTTGTAGAAGTTAAAGGCGCGCGCGGTCTTATGGCTGCTTGTGTAACACCCGTTACAGAGGGAATGGAAGTTCTCACAAACACAGAAAAAGTTCAGAAAATGAGAAAGACAAACCTCGAGCTTGTTCTTTCCACACACGAAAGAAAGTGCCTTTCCTGCATCAGAAGCCAGAACTGCGAGCTCCAGAAGCTCTGCCGCGACTACGGTGTAGAAGACGAAGAACACTTCAAGGGCAAGGTTAACCATATGCCCAAGGACGAAAGCACACCTTTCCTCGTTCGTGATAACGATAAATGTATTCTTTGCCGCCGCTGTGTAGGCGCGTGCAAGAATATGCAGGGCATCGGCGCTATCTCCGCGCTCGACCGCGGCTTCGATACACACATCGGCTCCGCTTTCGAATTGCCCCTTAACACAACATCCTGCATCGGTTGCGGCCAGTGCGTTGTTGCTTGCCCCGTTGGCGCTCTTTACGAAAAAGACGATACAGCTCCTATTTGGGAAGCGCTCAACGACCCCACAAAGCATGTTGCTATCTGCGCAGCACCCTCTGTTCGCGCAACAATAGGTGAATGCTTCGGCTATGAACCCGGCACAGACGTTGAAGGCAAAATGGTTGCCGCTATCAAGCGCCTTGGCTTTGACGGCGTATACGATATGAACGTTACAGCCGACCTTACTATCCTCGAGGAAGCACACGAATTTATCGAAAGATTCACAAAGGGCGAAAACCTTCCCCTTATCACATCTTGCTCCCCCGGTTGGATTAAGTTCTGCGAACATTATTTCCCCGAATTTACAGACAACCTTTCTTCCTGCAAATCTCCCCAGCAGATGTTCGGTGCACTCTACAAAACATACTACGCTGAAAAGCACGGTATAGACCCCAAAGACATCGTATTCGTTTCTGCAATTCCTTGCACAGCGAAGAAATTTGAGGTAAGACGTCCCGGTCAGTGCGCTGCGGGCGAAGGCATCTACGACGTAGACTACGCTATCACAACACGCGAGCTTGCAAGAATGATCGAAAAAGCGGGCGTTAACTTCCGCGCTCTTCCCGATGAAGAATTCGATACACCTTTTGCAACACGTTCCGGCGCGGGCGAGATCTTCGGCGCTACGGGCGGTGTTATGGAAGCGGCTCTCCGTACGGCTGCAAACGCTATCCTCGGCACAAACCTTGAAAAGGTTGAACTCGGCGAGGTTCGCGGCACGGCTCCCATCAAGTACGCTACATACAAGCTCGGCGACATCACGGTTAACGTTGCTGTTGCTTCCGGCACAAAGAACGCACGCGAGCTCCTCGAAAAGGTTAAAGCAGGCGAAGTAAAAGTTGACTTCATCGAAATTATGGCTTGCCCCGGCGGTTGCGTAAACGGCGGCGGTCAGCCCGTTCAGAGCGCGGCTACAAAAGCTACTGTAGACCTCAAAGCAAAACGCGCGGCTGTTCTTTACAATTCCGATGCAAACAATGCTATCCGTTGCTCTCACGACAACCCCGTTGTTAAAGAGCTCTATGAAGAATTCCTCGAAAAACCCGGCAGCCACAAGGCTCACGAAATTCTTCATACATTCTACATCAAACGCGGTCTTTAATAGATAGAAAAAACACCCGAAAGGGTGTTTCCGTAAAGCAGGTTTGCCTACTGAAAAACAAAAGGAGTACGAGCATTTTTGTTCGTACTCCTTTTCACACGCCTTGCCCTGCAAGGTATAGTGTGTTA
>JAFTLJ010000058.1 GCA_017456005.1 Clostridia bacterium
GAGCTTATGGCAAGCAACGGCAAATACGCTTATATGTTCGATCTTCAAGCAAAAAAATATGCCGAAGGAAGCGGCGCCGTATAATAAAAAACTCAAAAACATTAAGTTACAGAATTTATTCATAAAAAAATGCCTCGCATAGAGCGAGGCATTTTTTCTTTGCTATTGATTTATTGTAAATTTTTGTGTTATAATCATTATATACACCTTTTGGAGGGGGCTTATGATAGATTTTTCACATATAGAGCATTACAGGGAAAATAACAGAATAGAGGCAAAAAAAGCCATAGGCGGTCTACCCGAAAGCATATGGGAAACATATTCTGCCTTTGCAAATACACTTGGCGGTATAATATTATTGGGGGTCGAAGAGAAAAAAGACGGGTCTTTCCATGTAGTTGACCTACCCAGCCCTGAATGGCTTATAGAGGATTTCTGGGAGATAATAAATACCCAAAAAAAAGTAAGCATCAATATTTTAAAGAAAGAAAACGTTACGGTGGAAGTAATAGAGGGCAAAAAGATAATTGCCGTCAGAGTGCCGCGCGCCCTGCCCGATGAACAACCCGTCTATATAGGGGAAGATCCTTTTACGGGCACGTATCGACGCAACGGAGAGGGCGATTACCGTTGCAAGCCTGAAGAAGTTCGCGAAATGGTAAAATCTGCAGCAAGCATGGAAGCATTTGGTGCGCCCGCGCAGAAAAAAGCTGTAATAACATTCCTCACGGAATATATATTTGCACGTGAAGCGGAAATCGCCGTGCTTCTCGGCACGGAAAGCGAGCAAACCAAAAAAATCATAGACGAAATGCTCGAAGAAGAAATACTGAACCGCACGATAGAAAAAGGAAAGATCGTATATAAATTAAAATCTTAAAGTTATGAAGAAAAACGACTTAGCGCTTGCTAAAAAAATCGCTTCCGCCGTTAAAGAGTGCGGCGGCGAAACATATTTTGTGGGTGGATGTGTTCGCGATGCACTTTTAAATAAAGAAAGCAAAGATATAGACATAGAGGTTCACCGAATACCGCCCAAAATGCTCGAAAATATACTGGATAGCCTAGGCGAACGCCTTGAATTCGGCAAAAGCTTCGGCGTATATAATTTGCGCGGCAGCTCGATAGACATAGCGATGCCTCGCAAAGAAACAGCTACAGGCAAGGGGCACCGCGATTTTGCTATAGATGTTGCCCCTTTTATCGGCACAGAAAAAGCCGCCATGCGGCGCGATTTCACCATAGGCGCGCTTATGCAAAACGTGCTAACAGGCGAAATAATAGACCATTTCGGCGGCAAGCACGACCTTGAAAACGGTATAATACGCCACGTATGCGAAGCTTCTTTTTCAGAAGACCCCCTGCGCGTTTTCCGCGCGGCACAGTTTTCTGCGCGCTTTGGCTTCAGCATAGCAGACGAAACGACCGTACTTTGCAAAAAAATGGATATTTCTTCGCTTTCCAGAGAACGGGTATGGGAAGAAACTAAAAAAGCGCTCTTGAAAGCCGAAAAGCCCTCTGTTTTCTTCGAAAATTTACGCATATTCGGCAAGCTTTCGCCTTTTTTTGCCGAAGCGGAAGCGCTCATAGGTATACCACAGCCACCAAAGCACCACGCGGAAGGCGATGTTTGGGCGCACACTATGCTCGTGCTTGACGAAGCGGCAAATTTACGCAGTATGGCAAAAGATCCGCTCGCGCTTATGGTAAGTGCGCTCGTACACGATTTTGGAAAAATTATCTGCACATCGGAAATAGACGGCGTTTACCACGCTTACAACCACGAAACGGCAGGTTTACCAATAATAAAACGTTTTCTTTCCCGACTAACAAACGAAAAAGCGCTCGCAGGTTATGTTTTGAACCTAGCAAAGCTTCATATGAAGCCCAATACCCTTGCTGCACACAAATCCTCAGTAAAATCCACAAACAAAATGTTTTCCGAGGCTTGCGTCCCCTCCGACCTCGTGTTGCTCGCCATAGCCGATAACCGCGGCAGGATCTGCGAATACGTGCCTTACGACACAGAGCCTTTTCTTTCCGAAAGACTCGCCGTATACGAGGAGTATATGGCAAGGCCGTACGTTGCAGGGCGCGACCTTATAGAAGCGGGGATTGAGCCCGGCGAGGATTTTTCCGAAATACTCGCCTATGCACATAAATTACGCCTTGCTGGTATACCCAAAGATTCTGCGCTGAAGCAAACTATAGCATATGCCGCAAAAACACGAAAAAAGATGTAAAACAAGTAATTTTTAAAAATTATACAAAAAAATTTCGTGTTTTTTGTTTACTTTTTAAACCTTATATTGTATAATGAAATGTAATGTGTATGAATAATGCTTGATCGGCGCTATTCGCACACCAAATCTTTGATACAGAAAAAATATATCCTTAATGTTATAACAGGAGGCGGCAAAATTGAAGAAAAAACTTCTCGTGCTCGGCGAAAGCTATATGAACCTCCAAATGAAGACCAACCCTCTCCAAAAGGATGAGGAGGTTACATACGGTTCTGCCTATAGCTTTCATCCGTACGGCGATGGTGCGGCTACCGCCATTTCCGCCGCAAAGCTTGGCGGCGAATGTGTTTTTTGTACCAAGCTGGGCGACGATACGTACGGCGAACGCTTGAGATCATATTATAAATCGTGCGGCTTGCACCTTTCCTGCAAGGAATTTGTTAAAGACGCGCAAACGGGTATGAGCGTTACACTGTATAACGATGTAACCGGCGGTCATACGTATGTCACCAAGGGCGCAAACCTAAACTTTACAAAGCAAGATATAGAAGATGCTTTTTCATATTCCCCCGATATGTTCATCTTCCCGCAGGAAGATATACTTTCCCAGCAGGAAGAGCTGGAAACTATTTCTACTGCTCCCGTCCCTCAACCGAGCGTAACCGACGAGGAAGCAGCAGTTGACGTTTCTGTTGATGAAATGGAAGATTTTTCCGAAACGATCATGTTTTCCAACGATGACGTCACAGCAGAAATGGACATGCTAAGAAAGCTTGAACAAAATCTCGCCTTCCGCGCAGCGGAAATGGCAGGGGAAAGAAATATAGACCTTATCGTTCAATACAATAAATATACCTCTAAATTCCCCCTGCACAAGCTCGACGGCATAAAGATACTTGTCATTTCGGAAGAAATGCTTTACGAAGCATCCGGCATAGCTCCCACCAGCATAGATAAAATGCTGCGCGCGCTTATACCCCTTTCGGCAAAAATAAAAGCAAAATATTATATCGTTCAGCAAGGCAACGATACATCGTTTGTCTACGACGGTAAATATTACGATATTATAACGATTCCGCCGCTCCTTAAAGCGAAAGCCAAACAAGAAAGCGAGCATATGCATGGCACTTATATAGGCGCACTGGCTGTTCGATTCCTCGAAACACGCGATATTATCGATGCCTGCAAATATGCGAGCGTGGCAAGCATACTTACACGCTCCACGTTCGGTTGCCTAGACCACGTGCCCACGCAAGCGGAAATAGAAGAATTTACAGCGGAGTAAAATATGGCACAGAAAGCAAAAAAACTTCTTGGCGTAGATTACGGCATGGCGCGCACGGGTCTTGCGCATTCCGATGACCTCGGTATGTTTGCCGTGGCTATGGGAAACGTGAAAAGCTACAATCCTGCAAAGGCTGCAGTCGAAGTGGCTGCCAAGGCAGAAGAAATAGGCGCAGAAACAATAGTTATCGGCAAACCTATGAATATGGACGGTACATCGGGCGAAAAGGTGCAGCTTGTGGAAGAGTTTGCTGCACTTATCGCAGAGCATACGGACATACCGATAGAATTCTACGACGAACGCCTTTCAACGGTTTCGGCACACCGCCTTCTTTCCGAGGAATTGGGCGTAAAAGCAAAAAAACACAAAAAAGTCGTAGACTCTTTGGCCGCGGAAATAATTCTCCAAAGCTATATGGACTTACAAAAAAATAAAATTTAATCATAAAAAATATTGTAAAGGATTTACTTATTATGAAACACGAAGAAAAAACAATGGAAAAAGTCGTTGCCCTTTGCAAAAACCGCGGTTTTATTTTCCCTGGTTCCGAAATTTACGGCGGTCTTGCAAATACTTGGGATTACGGTCCGCTTGGCGTAGAGCTTAAAAACAATATCAAAAAAGCTTGGTGGAAGAAATTTGTTCAGGAAAACAAATACAACGTTGGTCTTGACGCCGCTATTCTTATGAACCCCCAGACTTGGGTTGCTTCCGGCCACCTTGCAGGCTTCTCCGACCCGCTTATGGACTGCCGCGAATGCCACGAACGCTTCCGCGCAGATAAGCTTATCGAAGATTACTGTGCAGAAAAAGGCGTAGCGCTTGAAAAGCCCATCGACGCTTTTTCCCAGGCTGAAATGAAAGAATTCGTTGAAGCAAACAACATCCCCTGCCCCACTTGCGGCAAGCACAATTTCACAGATATCCGCCAGTTTAACCTTATGTTCAAAACGTTCCAGGGCGTAACGGAAGATGCAAAGAACACGGTTTACCTTCGCCCCGAAACAGCACAGGGTATCTTTACAAACTTCACAAACGTACAGCGCACAACAAGAAAGAAGCTCCCCTTCGGTATAGGTCAGATAGGTAAATCCTTCCGTAACGAGATAACTCCCGGTAACTTCATTTTCCGTGTTCGCGAATTTGAACAGATGGAGCTTGAATTCTTCTGCAAACCCGGCACAGACCTTGAATGGTTCGCATACTGGAGAAACTTCTGCCACCAGTGGCTTCTCGACATCGGTCTTAAAGACGAGCATCTCCGCCTTCGCGACCACGATCCCGAAGAACTTTGCTTCTATTCCAAGGCTACGACAGACTTTGAATACCTCTTCCCGTTCGGCTGGGGCGAGCTTTGGGGCGTAGCAGACCGTACAGACTACGACCTTACACAGCACCAGAACACATCCGGCAAAGATATGACATATTTCGACCCCGAAACAAACGAGCATTACATCCCCTACGTTATCGAGCCTTCTCTCGGCGTAGAAAGAAGCCTTCTCGCAGTTCTCTGCGATGCTTACGACGAAGAAGTTATCGACGAAGCAAAAAAAGACGTGCGCACGGTGCTCCGTTTCCACCCCGCACTCGCTCCTATCAAAGCGGCAGTTCTTCCCCTTTCCAAAAAGCTTTCCGAAAAAGCTATGGAAATCTACGATATGCTTGCTAAACGCTTCCCCGTTGATTTCGACGATGCCGGTTCTATCGGTAAAAGATACCGCCGTGAAGACGAAGTTGGTACACCCTTCTGCATCACGTACGACTTCGATTCCGAGGCAGACGGCTGCGTAACAGTTCGCGACCGCGACACAATGGAACAGGAACGTATCAAGATCGAAGACCTCGTTGCTTATATCGAAGCAAAAATGGAATTTTGATTTTAACCAAAGCATAAATGAAAGACCGTGAGAAAATCACGGTCTTTTTTTGCTTTTTTATTTCTTTTCCAAAAGTTCGCCTATAATCTCGCCAAAGGCATTCGCCATAAAATGATATCCAAGATCGTTGGGGTGGCAACCGTCAATAGTACAATCCTCGCGGCAATATTCGGGGAACATTTTACTTCCGTCCACAAAATACACGTTTCTGTCGCCCGAGGCAAGAGCTTTGCAATACGATTCAAAAATAATTTGTCTGCGGCGCTCGTTCTCTTTAAGGTCAACGGGACCAAGCGTATACATATTTGAATGGTAATCGGGCTTGGATGCAAAAACAACGGGGGTTTGGGGTTGTTTTTCGCGGAAAATTTTATACCCCGCATAGTGCGTTTCTTCAAGATATTCCGGTGTAGGTGCATTATGGTCGTAGTCATATACAAGCATACTCATTTTGAGCGAAGCTATATATTCCATAAGCGCAGGCTCGGCTTTTGCGCCGCCGCCAAAGCCGAGGTTCACAAAATCCGTATCAAATCTGCGCGAAATAACGGAAGAATAGGGGGAACACGGGCGTAACCCGCAACCGTGTACAATAGAAGAACCATAGAAAACAATTGGCTTTGTATATTTATAAGGAGTAGCAGGTAAAAGCTCGCTTCCCTCGCGCAAGCCTATATACAGCTCGCTTATATTTGCCGAGAGTGGGAAATCGAGCATTATATCTTTCATGTTTTTGTCGCCGTATCTCAAGCGGCTTTCAATATAGCTTTTGCCTTCGCCCTGAGATGGTATAAATACACCACGGAATTTATATTTTCCATTTTCCTTCATAAAAATATCAAATGAACTTGTAGCCACGAAGGAACTGGTTGCCCCGCCACCTGGTTCGGTAATTTCAGCGTGTACCACAATAAAATCCGATGTAGTGCGGAAACGCACTCTGCCGCCAGCCGTTGCTTTTGAAAGCCTTGCCACCGTTTCACTCGTGGCTTCTGCCACGTCTTCGGGGACACGGCGGAAAGGCGAAGAAAAACCGTGGAGCGAAAAAGGCTCTTGCCTTACGTCTATATATACGGGAGCTTCCATTGTAGTATCGGATAACAGCGTTCCTTTTTCTCTTGTAACTATCATAATATTTCTCCTTCTATATTATTTTTCAATCAAATTCTTTATAATATCGCCGAATACATCCGCCATATAGCTGTACCCCATATCATTGGGGTGGCATCCATCTGCCGTGCATTCATCGCGTTTATCATCGGGGTAAATTTTCTTGCCGTCTACAAAATATACGTTTCTGTCGCCCGAGGCAAGCGCGCGGAAATAGCTTTCGCGCACAATATTGCGAGCTTTTTCATTATACTCAACATTTCCGCAATAGTAATCCACACGAGAAGCAAAAATAACGGATGTTTTAGGATGTTTTGAACGGAAAATTTCATATCCTGCATAGTGTGTGTTTGCGAGATGCTCCAGTGTAGGCGCGTTATGGTCATAATCGTATACAAAGACGCTCATATCTAGGCTTGATATATATTCCATCATAGCAGGTTCCGCAAGAGCTGCCCCGCGAAAACCGAGGTTTATAAAATCTGTATCAAGCTTGCGTGAGATTATAGCGGGGTAAGTGTTGCCTGGGCGCATAGCACCCTCGCCATGAACTATGGAAGAACCGTAGAAAACCACAGGCTTTTTATGCTTATATTCGCTCCCGGGCAAAAGCTCGCTTCCCTCACGCACGCCTATGTACACATTTTCGAGGTTTGTCGTAAGCGGAAAATTGAGCACAATATCTTTCATAATTTTATCAAATCTTACACGTGATTCCGTAATATTCCAATCTTCGGGCACAGAAGATGAAAAAATCGTTGTAAAATACGGTTTTCCTCTTCTTACTATGTACATATCGAAATCTTTAGAGGCAATGAGTGCCTTGCTTGCGGGAATATCGGCAGATTTTATATCTGCGTGAACAACGATGTAATCGGAATT
The DNA here is from genome assembly GCA_017456005.1 of Clostridia bacterium. GTDB lineage: Bacteria > Bacillota > Clostridia > Oscillospirales > CAG-272 > UMGS731. The sequence goes on from JAFTLJ010000058.1 coordinate 7,398, forward strand.
GGTGCGGAAACGCACGCGTACGCCCGTAGTATTTTCATAAAGTCTTTGTACGCCTTCGCCACAGTTTTCCGCAACTTCTTTCGGTATACGGCGAAAACATTCCTTTACACCGTAAATTTTAAAGGGTTCTCTTTTTATATTTACATAAACGGGAGAAGACATAGAAGTTTTCGGCAAAGCCGTGCCTATTTCTTTTGTTACTATCATAAAATCCACCTCTTTCGATAAATTATTCTTTAATTATATAATACCAAATTGCACTATATTTTTCAAGTATAAAATAAGAGGGATATTTTGTGATATTTTTCACATAATATGAATAATAATATATCATAAAATTATTTGCGGATGGTATAACTATGAAAATCAGATGGAAAATTTTAATTGTTTGTATAGCAATACCGCTTCTTGTAGGTGGAATTTCGGCTTTTGCCACCATGGGGGCTATGAAAGATTTTGCCGCTCTCAAGCAGCCTCCGCTTTCGCCGCCCGGCTGGCTATTTCCGGTGGTGTGGTCTATACTTTATACACTTATGGGAATAGCCTCTTATCTTGTAATAACCTCGGAAGGCTTGCAAAAGCATATTAACAGCGACATAACTCTATATGCCGTACAGCTTATTTTCAATTTCTACTGGTCATTTTTCTTTTTCAACCTTAAGCTTTATTTCTTTTCATTCGGTTGGATAATAGTTTTGTGGCTTTTGATAATAGCGACACTTGTGCTCTTTTCGCGCCTTTCCAAAACGGCAGGATATTTGCTTATACCCTATCTTTTGTGGGTAAGCTTTGCCTCATACCTCAATTTAGGTGTAGCATTGCTGAATTAAAAATGCCGCCATGAAAAGCGAGTGATATGCCATATGACATATCACTCTTTCTTTTTCATTTAAATACAAAGGAAAATAGATGTGCATCCTTCATTTGTATTTTTAGACGTATTTTTTTCCCTTTAAGCGCAGAAAGCGGTTTTGCAAACTCCACAGGGCGCTCTGTGCTGTCGCCAAACATAGTGTAGCTTTCGTAGCCGTCCAGCGCATTCCCTGCCTCATCCAGAACGTATATTTTTACGCCGCCCGCCGCAGATGTAGCAAAGTTTATAAACATATTGCTTTCCATCATAGTCAGCGGCTTTGTAAGAACCTCTCCACCCTTATACGGCGCAAACCAAGAGAAAAAGCCATCCAGACGCAACGTATATCTGCGGAAATTCACATTCTTTATGCGGTAATTTTCCCCCATATAAAAGGAAATTTCGCGCGGTGCGCCTTCTTCCTGCGCCTCGGTTTCCAAAAGCCCGTATACGGTGTAGCAGTTTCCGTACCACCAGTTGTTGCGGTTTTCCACGCCCGGTGTCATAAAAGCTTCGTCGCGGCGGTCAAACGTAAAACCATCCCGAGATGTCATAACCACGCAGTCGGTAAGCGCTGTTCCCTCTCGACCGAAAAATTCCGTAATTTTCGCTCGTCTGTCCGCAAGAGGCATAAAACCGAAGTTTTCTCTTTCCTCGCATCTGTCAAAATAGCGCACGGGAAAGCCTATAAATGTGTTTTTGGCGCGCGGATATTTCGTTATTTGGTTGGTATAAAGCGGGTAATCTTCTTGCCCCTCCTCAAACGCTATACGCCCGTGAATGTCCCATTTAACAAAATCTTTGCTCGTCGCCACGCGAATATCGCGTATATCATCTTTTTTTACTCCGCGCCAGGAAAGCTTGTCTTCGCCATCTTTACTGTGGAATGCTCTATAGTATAGAAAATACTGCTCTGTTTCCTCGTCCCAAAAGGTTACGTTGTACGAATCAAATGTTCCGTCAACGCCGAGGTAACGCATTTCGCGAAAATCATAGCCGTCTGCGCTTGCATAGTAAATAAGCTTCGTGCCGCCGTTCGCACTTCCAAAATTTATTTCTGAAAGCGCTTTGAATCGTTCATTTTCGGGGCACTCGGGATTGGTATCATAGAACACAGAAAAATTATCTATTTCCTTTTCCCTGTCAAACACGATATTATTGTTTTTTGTGCCGTTATATTCGTATTTACCTATATTGGTCTTAAGGTACGTTTTGCCGCCGTCGCGGCTTTCCGCAACGCAAATAACACCCCTTGCATGCTGAGTACTGCCATCGGTCTTCTGGCGCATAGCACAGGCACGATAATATATACGGTATGTTTCCCCTACCTTAACCACGCTGCCGTAACCGTTGTGGGGGCCTTCCCATTCACTGTCGCAAATAAGTGCGATTTCTTTTTTTTCGGGCTTGTGTGCAAGAACGCATATACCATCGCTTTTTTCTATGATTTTTTTATCCCAGCAAAGAATTCTTTCTTCTTTCATATCATTCCTCTGTCAAAATTCTCGGTGCTGTTAAAATGCCAAATCGGGTAAGCTGGTATTCATCCGTCCACAATCTGCCTTTCGTGCGCCAAGAGTCCGGGCCGAGCCATTCGAGGTGCTCGTCTACCTTATGGAGCTGACCAAATGTGTTCATTCTGTTACCGTAAAGCACAAGCTCTACCGTATGCTCACCCTCCGCAAGCTCGCCGAGCGAAAGTCTGTGCGGCGGAAAATCTACATATCCCTTTTCTTCGCCGTCTACAAATACTTTTATAACAGCGCCGCGGTATTTTGAAATTTCTATTGTTTTCTTTCCGCCGCCGTTTATTTTGAAGCTGTAGTGCACGTTGCCGCCGTAGAAGCTCATTTTCTGATCTGTAAGGCTTTCGAAATATATTTTTTCGGGCAAATTTGTTACCGTAGCGTAATATCCATGTGTTTCCACGCCGAAATCTCCGAGAATATAGTATGCTTCCACAGAATCCGCGTTGCTGTAACGCAAGCGTATTTCGAGCGTGTTTTCGCCTTTTCTTATCTTAGGCAAAGGAATCGTTACAATTGCATCGTCAACGTAGTTGCCGTTTATATTCATCGGCACAGCCTCGCCGTTAAAAGTAACCGTGGAAAATTCGGGGTATTCAAGCGCAAGGCGCGCGCCATAGTACTCTGTTTCGGAATCAAAATCGAAAACAAGCGTTACAACATCTTTCGGGTTTTTATCAAGCGGCACTTGCCACGGCTGCATTCTTCCACGTCTGGTATATGGCTTTCCTGTGAGCTTGAAATGGAGCGCTTCATCTATTTTCAGCACGTCCATCGGCTCGCTGAACGCTTCGCCGTTAAGAGAATATTTTGCACGGTCCAAAAGAAGAACATTGGGCTCTTCCAATCTATATTCCGCTTTGTGCACGGGATATTCGGCTTTGATATATTCTTTATATTTATAAACAAAACCGCCTTCTTCTGTATCTTTTCCTGCAGAAAGCTCCAGCAAAAGCGAATCGTTTACAGCGCAAACCCAAGTAAATTCAGTATTTCCGCCATTATATTTCACTGCAAGGCGGCGTTTTTCGCCTTTCATCGTATCGTATTCGCTTACAGTCCATTCGCCCTTTAAAATTACCGTGTTAGCAGTAACGGGAGCGGTATCATAATCCTCTGAGTGAACGTGGCTTACAAAAAGATGCTTAACGTTACCGTCATCGCGAAGCTGATGTATCATATTTTCGGCGCGATAGCCATCTTGCTTTCGTATATCTACAAAACGCTTGCTTTCCAAAGCTCCGAGAACAGCTGTCTGCGACCAAGATATCTTTTCGCATTCTTCGGCAAAAATCTTTGCTTTATCAGAAACTGCAGCATCTACAAATTTAGGTACTTCTCCCATGAAAATAACCTTGCCGCCGTGCGCACGGAATTTTTTCAGCGCTTCGAGCGTTGTAGAACGTATTGTTTCAAGGTAGGGCACGATTACAGTATCATATTTCATTTCACCAACAGCAAAACCGCTTTCTGTTTCCTTATACTGCTCGGGCAAAAGCGATTCGCAAACAAAATCGAAATCCTGGAAACCAAACAGCATCCAATTTGTAAATTCGTTAAACCTATCGCCAATGGCAGAGCGATATTCGCCAGTTTGGTCAGCAGGGCCAAAATTCAGCCAATACGATTCAATTGGATGTACAACAGCAACCTTAACATTGGCTTTGCCACGCGTCATAACTGTGCCTAAACGCGCAAAATGGTCCTCTATATGCTTGTACTCCTTATACCAAGGCGATTGATGACCAATCGATGCAGGATAATCTCGTTTTGCTTCCCCACCCATAGAAACCCAGTAGAGGTGAGGTACACGGTGTGTAACACCCAAAGCCGCTTGCCAGTCGCCAAGCAGCTTATGTCCATGGAAGTCAAAATCCCAGTTTGTAACACCGTAAAGCTCGCTCATAACGCCCTCTTTGCCATATTGATGAGCCACACTTTGCGCCTGTTTTGCAGTATTAAGATATCTCCAATGGCACAGCATATCTATACCGGGAAGCTGAAAGCCTTTATAATGGCGCATCGCCTCGCCTATCGAACAGGTTTGGGAATAAAGAGTGTCCTCTTGAAGCATATGTCCGGTAAACATAATTCCATTTTCGCCGCACCATTTGCCTATATTATATGCAAATGCTTCGGCAAAGCGCTCTGTTGTGTGGTCGTGGTAAAGGTAACGCACGCGAGATGGCTCCCTGTCTGCGCGTTCAAAGAAAAGCTCCGGGATATGCTCTTTTAGGCTTATGCCGTATTTTGCTTTAAACGTGTCTTCCAGATCGTTTGTATACGGCAGGATCGCACCTTTTTTATCGCTTGCGCGTTCAAGAGGTTTTTTTGAGCGCATATTAGGTTCATCCGTGAATATAGTGGGGGCATTTGTACCGAAATCCTCTTTGCAAGCATTTTTGTAAGCTTCGTATGTGAGCTTTATGAATTTATCTACTGTGCTTTTTCGCATGGTGTCGCAATACGCGCCATATTCCATATATGCAAACCATTTTTCGTGTCCTTGAGCTACTTCTTCACCCAAACCTATTTCTTTGTAGGAAACGAGGCGGCTTTCTTCATTAAGCTCTACATCATAGCAGCTTATGAGCTTATATTTCCCCTCTGGCGCTTTGGATTTTTTTATATCGTATTCTGAAACAAGCGTTCCATCGTTATACGGTGTATAGGTAAAATATAAAATCTTTTGCAAATTTTCGTCGTTATCTTGCGTTGTAAAACCGCCCGCCGTGCCGGATGGCCATCTGTCTTCGTCGTATAGATAAGCGTACATATCCTCTGCCTTGCCCTTTTCTATGCAAGTGCGTATAAGATCCATAAATTCTTCGGAAAGGTATTTTGTGGCCATACCGACGCGGGTGTGCATATAATACCCGCCGAAGCCCATTTCTTTCATTACTTCAATTTCTTTTTCCAAAACCTCTTTGGAAAGCTCGCAGTTCCATGCCCAGAACGGTGCTGCGCGATATTCTTTGGAGGGATTTTTGAAAAGCTCCATATCGAGCTGTTTCGTTTCTTTTTTCGGATAAAGCATAAAAGTCTCCTTATTTATTCTAAAAAATCCGTGAGTTGTACCCACATTTTTATTATATATAACCAAAAAAAATTAGTCAACATCAAAGATACATAAATTGGAAATATTTTTTAATATTTCTCTTTGCTATTGACTAATTTATATTTTTGTGATATTATAATATATACTGTATTACTGTGAGGTGAGTTTCGTGGCGGAAAAAGATAAAAAATATGCGGCGCAAAACCGTAAGGCGCGCCACGACTATTTTGTGGAAGATACCTATGAGGCAGGCATTCTCCTTTCGGGTACGGAAGTAAAATCTATACGCGCCGGTACGGTTAATATGAAAGATTCTTATTGCTATATCGAAGAAGGCGAGCTTTTCGCCACGGGCATACATATAAGTCCGTACGAAAAAGGCAATATTTTCAACCTTGACCCTTTGCGCGACCGCAAGCTGCTTATGCATAAAAAAGAGATTTTGAAGCTCTTTATGAAGGTCGGAAAAGAAGGCTATACACTCGTTCCCCTCTCCATGTATTTTTCGGGAAAGAACGTAAAAGTGGAAGTGGGCGTTTGCAAAGGTAAAAAGCTTTGGGATAAGCGCGAAACAGAGGCTTTGAAAGCCGAAAAGCGCGATATCGAGCGTTACGAACGCGACAGACAAAAATAAATTCTGCAATGTCGAAGACATTGCCCATATGGGGGCGTAAAGGTTTCGACGGGGATTTTGCAGTATGGTAAGCGAGCCGAGATGTGGCAACTCGTTAAACAACCTCAACTTAAAATTAAACGCTAACAATAATAAATTAGCTCTCGCTGCCTAACGCGGCGATGTCCGCCCGATGAGTACCGCGACTTCGGCTCGGGCATAACACAGCGGTGAACGCGCACAGCCTTTTAGCTTTTGAAGCTGTCGTGTATAAAAAAGCTACCGCGCAAGCAAGCCTGTTTATCGGCGTGTTTGCAAGGGAATTTTAAAAGATAAACTTCGCTCGGAGAAAGCTATATGAATAGATTTTCGGACAGGGGTTCGATTCCCCTCGCCTCCACCACTCAGTATCACCTAAATGGTGAATTTACACGATACACCGCTTCGGCAAACTTAAAAACCGAGGCGGTGTATGGCTTTTTATAGTAGATAATAAACACACTATTTTAATTTTAATAATATGAAAAAATTATTCAAGGAATCTCAAACCAGTTTCCCAGAACAGGCAATATTTTTCTATCTTCGTCAAGTAACAACTGCTTTTAATCGTTATATGATTGAGCCACGTACAGAAATTGATATATATTTACCCGAGTACAAAATCGGCATAGAATACGATGGAGTTTATTTTCATAAAGGTGAAAAAACAGAGCAACGAGAAAAACGAAAAAACGAAATATTGAATAAACAAGGTATAGTATTGATTAGGGTAAAGGAAGTAAACAACAAACTTGAAAATAAAAAAAACAAAAAATATTATATATTCAAAAGCAGGTCCTAGTAACAAAGAATTAACAGAAACAATAAAAAAATTGTTCATCTATATAAATAATATCATAAGTATCAGCTTAGATATTGATATTGATGTTGCGAGAGATTGCAATAATATTTACGAACAATATATCGAAAGTGAAAAATCACGTTCGTTGCTATTAGTAAATCCCAAAGTTGCATCCGAATGGCATCATATTAAAAACGGAAAAATGTTACCCGAATTTTTCGCTGCAAATTCCAATAA
>JAFTLJ010000059.1 GCA_017456005.1 Clostridia bacterium
ACTCGCTTTTTATCCTGGTCGAGAAGGCGCGCGCGGCTTTTGCCGAAGTTTGCCACTCCGCCGCCTGCGCCCGTTTTCTTCATTATGAATATCCAGAAAACTATCATCAGCACCGTCATAAGCACGATGGGCAGGAAGTTCAGTATCCAAGAATTCTGGGAGGGCTCGGCATAATCGTAGGTTTCGAGGTTTGTGTTTGCGAGGTAGGGTTCTATATCCTCGCGGAAGGTGTAGAAGTCCAGCAGCACACGGGAAATTTTCTTTCCGTCTATCGTTTCCACGGTGAGCTTGCCGTTTGCGGCAATTTCGAATTTCTTAACTTGGTTTGTTTCGAAAAGCTCGATTATTTCGCTGTAGGAGAGCTTATTTGCTTCGTTAAAGCCGTGCAAAAGAGAGGTCGCCGCAAAGATGACAACGGCAATGAGCACGGCATACAGCACAATAGTCTTTATGTTTTTCTTCATTTTTTGCTCCGTTTCTGATTGTTTAATTTATTATTTGCAGGTTTTGCTTGAAGTATCTCTATCATACCAAATATATTATGTTATTATATTGAAAATTTGTAACATTTTATCTAACTTATTATTAAAAAATTTTATTATAAGCAAAGCCCCTGCTTTTGCAGGAGCTTTTTAATAACATATTATATTGCGCGTATAACTTTTAGATTTTAATTTTGAGCTTTCTTTTCCAAAATTTGTTTTAGGAACTGACCCGTATAGGATTTTTCGCATTTTGCAACCTCCTCGGGTGTGCCTTGCGCTATTACTGTGCCGCCGTTTTCGCCGCCCTCAGGGCCCATATCCACGATATAGTCTGCCGTTTTGATAACGTCAAGGTTATGCTCGATTACAAGCACGGTATTGCCGTTTTCGCAAAGACGTTCGAGCATTTCGATAAGCTTTTGTACATCCGCAGTATGCAAGCCCGTGGTGGGCTCATCTAAAATGTACATTGTCTTGCCTGTGCCGCGGCGGGAAAGTTCTGTGGAAAGCTTCACGCGCTGCCCTTCGCCGCCCGAAAGCGTTGTGGCTGCTTGACCGAGCTTGATGTAGCCGAGCCCTACGTCAAAGAGTGTTTGCACCTTACGGTTGAGTTTGGGCAGGTCGGCAAAGAAGCCGAGCGCTTCTTCCACCGTCATTTCAAGTACTTCATATATATTTTTGCCCTTATAGCGTACCTCCAGCGTATCTTTATTATAACGCTGACCGCGGCAAGCCTCGCAGGTAACGTAAACGTCGGAAAGAAAGTGCATTTCTATTTTCTTCACGCCGTCGCCGCTGCAGGCTTCGCATCTGCCGCCCTTTACGTTAAAGGAAAATCTGCCCGCTGTGTAGCCGCGTGCTTTTGCATCCTTCGTCATAGCGAAAAGCTCGCGTATATCGTTGAAAAGCCCTGTATACGTGGCAGGGTTAGAGCGCGGCGTGCGCCCTATTGGGCTTTGGTCTATGGCGATGACCTTGTCCAAGTGCTCTATGCCCTCTATGCGCTCACATTTGCCGCGTGCCACGCCTGCGCGGTTGAGCTCGCGCAAGAGCGTACGCAAAAGCACGGAATTTACAAGCGAGCTTTTGCCCGAACCCGAAACTCCCGTAACGCAGATGAACGTGCCCAAGGGGAAGGACACCGTGACGTCTTTAAGGTTATTTTCCTTAGCGCCCACAACGGTGAGAAATTTGCCGTTGCCACGGCGTCGCTCTGTGGGAATGGGGATTTCCAGCTTGTGGGAAAGATATTTGCCTGTGAGCGAGCTTTCGTTTGCCATAATTTCCTCTGGCGTGCCGCACGCCACAACGTTGCCGCCGCCGATGCCTGCGCCGGGGCCCATATCCACTATATAGTCGGAGGCAAGCATGGTTTCCTCGTCGTGTTCCACGACGATAAGGCTGTTGCCGGCGTCACGTAGCTTTTTCAGCGTGTTTATAAGCTTGCCGTTATCGCGCTGATGGAGCCCTATGCTCGGTTCATCGAGGATATAGAGCACACCCACAAGAGCCGAGCCTATTTGCGTGGCAAGGCGTATGCGCTGTGCTTCGCCGCCGGAAAGAGTCGCCGCCTTGCGAGAGAGCGTGAGGTATTCGAGCCCCACGTTTTCGAGAAAGCCGAGGCGCGCGCGGATTTCTTTCAGTATTTCGCGTGCAATTTTTTCTTCTGTTGGCGTGAGTTCGAGGTTGTTTACAAAGCGGAGCGCCGCAGTTACGTTCATAGAGCAAAAATCGTGTATGTTTTTTCCGCCCACGGTTACTGCCAGTACATCGGGTCGCAGGCGTTTGCCGTTGCACTCGGGGCAGGGGGTGAAATCCATAAATTCATCGTAATATTCGCTGCCGCCGAGCGCTTTGCGCTGTTCTATCATTCGTATAAGGCCGAGCCATTCCACGTCTCCGCTTTTTACCTTGCCGTCGAAAACGCGTGTTACGTAGTAGGTTTTTCCGCCCGCGCCGTACATAAGCGCGTGGAATGCCTCGTCAGAATATTCGCAGATGGGCGTGTCTATTGTAAAGCCGTAGTCTTCGCCCACTGCTTCGTAAAGCGGGCCGTACCAGCTTTCTTCGTATACGGATTTGAAGCCGTTTACCACGATAGCGCCGCCGCGCAGGGAAAGGGAACGGTCGGGTATTATCTTTTCGGGGGAAAGGTTCTGCAGTTCTCCTAGACCTGCGCAGCGCGGGCAGGAGCCGAACGGCGCGTTGAACGAGAACATACGCGGCGAAAGCTCGCCTATGCTTATATTATGCTCCTCGCACGCGTATTTTTGCGAAAAGCGCAGTTCCTGGCTTTCGTCCATAGGTATAACCGTTATAAGCCCATCGGAAAGGGAAAGCGCGGTTTCCACGGAATCGGAAAGGCGCGCGCGTATATCGCCGCGCATAACGAGCCTGTCCACGATAACGTCGATATTGTGTTTTTTGTTTTTGTCGAGCGAGGGGACTTCTTCTAGCGGGTAAATTTCGCCGTTTACACGTACACGGGCGTAGCCCTGCTTGCGTGCGTTTTCAAAAACCTTTTCGTGCATACCTTTTTTAGCGCGAACAACGGGCGCGGCGAGCATAAATTTTGTGCCTTCCGGCATTTCCATAATGCTGTCGATAATGGCGTCTGTCGTGGTCATTCGGATTTCCTTGCCGCAAACGGGGCAGTGGGGCACGCCTATGCGCGCATATAGCAAACGCAGGTAGTCGTATATTTCCGTGACCGTGCCCACGGTGGAGCGCGGGTTGCGTGATGTTGTTTTCTGGTCTATGGAAATGGCAGGTGAAAGACCGTCTATAAAATCTATATCCGGTTTATCCATTTGCCCTATGAACATACGGGCATAGGAGGAAAGCGATTCCACAAAGCGGCGGTGCCCCTCTGCATATATCGTATCGAAAGCAAGCGAGCTTTTGCCCGAGCCCGAAAGCCCCGTGAAAACCACGAAGGAATCGCGCGGTATCTTCAGCTCCACGTCCTTGAGGTTATGCTCTCTTGCACCTTTTATGTGTAAATATTTTGCAGGCATAAATTTATATCCTTTCTTCACTTTTTGGAAAAAAGCTCGGTGATTTATTAAAGCTTTTTGGCTTACCTCTCTTCAGGGAAATGTAAGTTATTTCAGCTTGGCTATGGTGTCGCGCAGGTATGCGGCGCGCTCGAAATCGAGGTTTTTCGCGGCTTCCTGCATTTCGCGCGTGAGCTTTTCTCGCAGAGCAAGCTTTTGCTTGGAGGTAAGCTTTTTCTCTTTTGCCTTGTTTATATCGTCCTTGGAGGACATATCTATAACTTCGCGCACCTCTTTTATAATGGTTTTCGGCACTATTCCGTGCGCTTCGTTGTATTTCGCCTGTATTTCGCGGCGTCTGTTTGTTTCCGCTATGGCACGGCGCATGGAATCCGTAACCTTGTCGGCATACATTATAACCGTGCCACCTGCATTTCGCGCGGCACGTCCGATGGTCTGCACGAGCGACATTTCGCTTCGCAAAAAGCCTTCCTTATCGGCATCGAGTATAGCCACGAGCGAAACCTCGGGTATATCTAGCCCCTCGCGCAAGAGGTTGATGCCCACGAGAACATCGAAAACGCCCAAGCGCAGGTCGCGTATGAGCTCTTGGCGCTCTATCGTATCTATATCGAAATGTATATACCTTATTTTTATAAGGTTCATTTCCAGGTATTCGGAAAGGTCCTCTGCCATTTTGCGTGTGAGCGTTGTAACGAGCACACGCTCGCCCTTTGCCGTGCGTTTTTTGATTTCTCCTATAAGGTCGTCTATCTGGCCTTCCACGGGGCGCACTTCCACAATAGGGTCGAGCAAGCCTGTGGGGCGTATCACTTGCTCTACAAGCTGTGTAGAGTTTTTCTTTTCGTATTCGCCGGGTGTGGCGGAAACGAAAACCGCTTGGTTTATTTTGCTTTCAAATTCGGGGAAGAAAAGCGGGCGGTTGTCGTAGGCGGAGGGCAGACGAAAGCCGTATTCCACAAGGTTTTCTTTTCTGGCTCTGTCGCCGCCGCTCATACCGCGCACCTGCGGCAATGTAACATGCGATTCATCTACGAAAAGCAGAAAATCTTCTGGGAAGTAATCGAGTAGTGTGTACGGTGTAGAGCCGGGCGCTCTGCCGGAAAGCACACGGGAATAGTTTTCCACGCCGGAGCAGAAGCCCACCTCGCGCAGCATTTCCAGGTCATAGCGCGTACGCTCCGAAATGCGCTGTGCCTCTATGAGCTTGCCTTGCTCTTCGAAAAATTTTACGCGCTCTTTCATTTCTTCTTCTATTTCTGCGAGCGCCGCTTCGCGCTTTTCGTCGCTTGTGGCGTAGTGGGAGGCAGGGTAGATAGCAACGTATGCGAGCGAGCGCAAAACCTCGCCGGTTACGGTGTTTATTTCCGTTATACGGTCTATTTCATCGTCCCAAAATTCTATGCGTATGGCGTTTTGCGAGGATGCAGGCATGATTTCCACTGTATCGCCGCGTACGCGGAACTTATCGCGCGAAAGCTCCATATCGTTGCGTTCGTAGTTGATGGAGATGAATTTGCGAAGCAGCTCGTTGCGTGGGCAGTACATACCGGGGCGCAGTGAAAGCACAAGGCTCTGGTACTCCGCAGGGTCGCCGAGCGTGTATATGCACGAAACGCTGGCTACTATTATAACGTCGCGCCTTTCGAAAAGCGCGCTTGTGGCGCTGTGGCGCAGGCGGTCTATTTCGTCGTTTACAGATGAATCTTTTTCTATATATTGGTCTTTACCGGGTATATATGCTTCCGGTTGGTAATAATCGTAGTAGGAAACGAAGTATTCCACGGCATTTTCGGGGAAGAACTCGCGGAATTCCGTGCAAAGCTGTGCCGCGAGCGTTTTGTTGTGCGAAAGCACGAGCGTGGGCTTGTTGCACTGCGCTATGATGTTTGCCATGGTAAAGGTCTTGCCGGAGCCCGTAACACCCACGAGGCTCTGCTTTTTGTCGCCGCGCAGAATACCCTCTACAAGTGCATCTATAGCCTGCGGCTGGTCGCCCATGGGCTGATAATTTGAATGTAAAATAAATTTATCCGGCATATTCTTGTTCCTTTCTTTTTTGTTCATGCAATAGCTTCTTAAAATAAAAATTGTTTGGGCAATGATATAAATTCATCAAGCATGTTTTCAAACATATGGTTTGCGTTTTTTACGGTAGAATAACTGAATTTTGGCGATAGTTTTGAATCTAAAATTTTAATATACCGAAAGCTCGGGTCTTTTTCGCCGTAGACCATATGCATTTTATTTCCCGTGAAATTCCCGATCCCTTCTTTGGTTTTGTGGAGATTTATCATAAGCGGCACGTTAACTGCCAAAACGTTTTTTATTATGGGGTACATATACGCATATGAAACCAGCATCTGCCCTCCGTTTGAATGGCCGAAAGCGCAGACCTCGGCAACATCGGGGAAGTTTTCTGCTATAAATTCAAAATCGAGCACTATGGCGTCTTTAATATGCATTTCGACGGGGTTGCCCGATGCCAGAACGGAGCAACCGTAGGCATCGTGTATTTGCCGAGATATCTTTAAATATTTATCTTCTTCCCCGTAAATGCTTCCGCCGTTGCCTACCTTAATAAAAAACAGTTTATTGTTTCCGTTAATTATTCCGTATTCTATATTGTTTTTTGTAATGACATTATCAAACATGATTTTTCCCGATTATATTAAAAATTACCGTAAAATATTATTTCAAGTTAATTATATTATATTAAATTATAAATGTCAATGGTGAAAAGTGTTATTTCAAAATATTGACGTATTTGTTGCCTGCCACCAAAATGTGCGCGGGGAAATTTATACCCAGAAGAGAAAAGGCGCGCGCCGTTTCGTTTGTGGTGAATATATCGTCCGGCGATGGAATTGGCAGCCCGGCAGGGTGGTTATGCGCGAGCACGGCGGTGGATGCTTTGTGCTCCAATGCGGTTTCTATAAGCTTTCGCATGGTTATGGCAGAGGAGTTTACAGAGCCCTCGTGTATTTTAACACAATCGATAACCTTATATTTATTGTCCATAAGCAAAAGGTAAACGATTTCTTTTGTAGCACCTATGTATTTTGCTTTGAAATACTCGCCTATCTGTTCGAGCGTGGGCAAAAATTGCCCCTGCACGCTTGCAGATTCCGAAATATACCTCTGCGCCAGCTCCGGTATGAGCTTTATGAGCGTAGCGGTGTGTTCCTTTACGCCGTCCACCTCCATAAGCTCTGCATAGGATGCCTCGAAAACTCCCGTAAGCGAGCCAAAACGGTTTATAAGCGTGTGCGCAAGCTCGTTTGTATCTTTTTGCGGAATGGCGTAAAAAAGCAAGAGCTCCAAAACGTTGTGGGGCTCGAAATGCGCTATGCCTTCGCGCAGGAAGCGCTCTTTCATTCTCTTGCGGTGATTTTCGTGCATAAATACCTCTGTACATTAAGTTTTTTTCTGTGTATTATATTTATTTTACCATATTATTTATATAAATGCAATTTTTGTGTGAAAATTTTGCTTTGTTTTGCGGAATAATAAAAACCGTGTAGATTTTTTAACAAATATATGATACAATAAATCTATATTTGATTTACTTGGAGTTTTTATATATGAAAAAAGAGAAAAAAGGTATATTTAGGTATGTTCCGCTTTGGTCGCTCGTACTTTTCGGAGTGGGTGCGCTCGCGCTTATAATAGAAACGGCTTCGCGCTACAGCACGCCCCTTGCGGATTTTGTTTCGGGCACGGTCGGCAGGGTTATACGCGGCTTTTTTGCTTACCTTACGTATATTTTCCCGTTTTCCGTGGCAGAAATGCTGCTTTGGTTTTCGCCCGTGCTGCTTGCCTTTGTAATTTACCTTGCCGTGAAATGCGCAAATAAATCGTGGCAGAGCTTTTCGCGCTTTGTTGCCGGCTTCCTTTCGCTCGCCTGCACGGTGTATTCGCTTTTTGTATTCACCATAGGCGCTACGTACTACGGCACGAAGGTGGCAGATAAAATGGGTATAGAGCGCCGCGACGTTTCCGCAGAGGAGCTTTACGAAACGGCAAGCCTGCTCCTGGATGCCATGGAGGCAGAGCTGGACGAGATTCTTTACCCCGAGGGAACTTATTCCGCTATGCCGTACAGCTACGACGAGATGAACGATAAATTAAACATCGCATACGCCAAGGTGTGCGAAAAATACGACGGCATAGACACGCTCGTTTCGCGCACGAAGCCCGTTATTTTAAGCCCGTATTGGACGTATACGCACATTTCCGGTATCTACACTTTCTTCACGGGCGAAGCCAACGTAAACACCAATTACCCTGATTTTGTTATGGTGAGCACGGCGGCGCACGAAATGGCGCACCAGCGCGGAGTGGTTTCGGAGGACGAAGCAAACTTTATAGCTTTTGTCGTTTGTGCCGAAAGCGACGACCCATTCATGCGATACGCAGGCTGCCTCGATGTTTTTCAGGATGTGCTTTCCTCGCTTTCTGCGGCTTCCTCGGAGCTCTACGGCAAGCTTTACGCAGAAATGCCCGCGGAAATACGCGGAGATCTGAATGCTTATGCCGTATTTTTCGATAAATACCGTGAAAACGTGGCGGCGGATATTTCAACTTCCGTAAACAACGCCTATATAGAAAACCACAACCAGCCTGCGGGCGTAAAAAGCTATGGTATGGTGGTCGACCTGGTGGTTTCCTACATGCTTTACGAAAATTGAAAAAACGGTAGATTTTCAGCTCAAAAGCCTTTGTTTGCCATAAAAATTTTAACAATCTTTCGTAAAATGAATATAATAAAACAGAAAGCACCGATTAAATTGATTTATTTCCGGAAAAAGAGATTGATTTAAGAAAAATTTTGTGATACAATAAATTTGGGAAAGTATTTTTTTCTCTCTATCACAAGAATAACGGATTTGAATTTTTTCAAATATTGAGATATATATCAGTAATATTTTTTGCAGAAAGGTATATTTATGGAAAAGGTTATAATCGACGGCGGAACGCCGCTCGAAGGAACTGTCACCATCAGCGGAATGAAAAATGCCGCCGTGGCGGTTTTGTACGCAACCGTGCTCGTAGACGGTGTTTGCGTCATAGAAAATTTGCCGAATATAAGCGACGTGGCGATCTCGCTTGAAATACTAAAAAGTGTCGGTGCAAAGGTAGAACGCATCGGCGAAACAGAGGTGCGCATAGACGCCACCGGTGCGCGCGATATAATGCCACCACATGAGCTTGCTAAGAAAATGCGCGCCTCCTACTACCTTATCGGTGCCACGCTCGGGCGCTTTGGCCATTCTATAATCGGCTACCCCGGTGGGTGCGATTTTGGCGTGCGCCCCATAGACCAGCATATAAAAGCCTTCAACGCGCTCGGCGCGGACGTTTGCACGGAAGGCGGTCTTATAGAGGCCACCGCACAGGAGGGCAGGCTCAAGGGAAGCAATATATTCTTCGACTGCGTGACCGTTGGCGGAACGATGAATGCTATGCTTGCCGCAGTGCTTGCAGACGGTGTTACGGAAATAGAAAACGCAGCAAGAGAGCCGCACGTGGTAGCGCTTGCAAACTTCCTTAATTTCTGTGGAGCATCTGTTTCCGGCGCTGGCACGGACAAAATAAAAATAAAGGGCGTGGAAAAGCTACACGGTTGCAACTATGAGCTTATACCCGATATGATAGAAGCGGGCACGTTTATGATAGCGGCGGCAGCGACAGGCGGCGACCTTTACATAGACAACGTTATTCCCAAGCATATGGAGGCTATTTCCGTAAAGCTTCGCGAAATGGGTGTTACCATAGACGAATTTGACGACGGTATGCGCGTTTACTGCGAAGGCCCTATATGCAACGTGGATATAAAAACGAGCCCATATCCCGGCTTTCCCACAGATATGAACCCGCAAGTGGCGGTGCTTATGTGCCTGGCAGAGGGCAAAAGCACGCTGACGGACACTATTTGGGATAACCGCTTCCGTTACGTAGAGGAGCTTAAACGAATGGACGCGGAAATTGAAGTGGAGGGCAACACAGCCACCTTTTCCGGCGGCACGGTGTTCAAGCCTGCGAGAGTGCGCGCGGTAGACCTTCGCGCCGGTGCCGCTATGATAATAGCGGGGCTTGTGGCAAAAGGGCAGACAGAGGTTGACGATTTCTTCTATGTTGAGCGCGGATACGATAACATTATAGAAAAGCTCCGTGCTGTCGGCGCACACATAATGAAAATAAGCTGATAATGATTACAAGCTCCCTCGCGAGGGTTCTTTTATTGTCCCTTACAAGGGACAAAAATCGGTTCAAAACGATTTTTGAAATAATTATATTCGCGCTTTTCTTTGTTTGAAGAAAAGGCGCGGCAAAAGAAGCAAAAAAACGTGCCGTTTTATCGCTGGTGCGAAAAAATTTATCGTGTGCGAATAGCGCTGCGAATAATTAAAGTTTAAGCCATAATATATCAACGCGGGGAGCGATAAACAAAGCCGAAAAGAATTTCTCGGACTATATTTTGGCAAAAATAGATGCGTAAAGTTTGGGAAAAGCCGCAACTTCGCATTTTGCTTATCAGCGGCGTGGTTCCACACAATTTTTGCGAGTGTGCGAGTGAAAATTTGTGCAGGGAGCCGCTAATACCGCACTTCCTTATTGCACAAACCTAAGCCGATAAATCCTGCAAGGATTTTTGCTTTTTTCTCTCTTTTTCTTTCAAAAAGGAAAAGAGAAATAAAATTGTTTAAGACTGCATTGAGGTCTTTTCAAAAAAAGAAAAATCCGCTTTTGCGGATTTTTTAAAAATATGACCGAGCGTGTAAGCCGGGTTCTGTCGAGAACAATCATCTATCTGCGATGTGTGTTGCCACACACCTTACCTGCCGTGGGGCAAGTTGCCGCCGCGTGCCAAGCTTTCGCTTTGGTCGGGCAAACCGTATGGGCACGGGGCGTTGCTTCGGATAGGGTTTACATGGCACCCTGTGTTACCACGGGGTCGGTGAGCTCTTACCTCGCCTTTCCATCCTTGCCGTGCCGAGGCACGGCGGTTTATTTCTGTTGCACTTTCCCGGAAGTCACCTTCGGCGGACGTTATCCGTTATCCTGCCCTGTGAAGCCCGGACTTTCCTCATAATAATACCTTTCGGCAACATATTACGCGATTGTTCCGCTCGGTCATAATTTTAACTGTGTTATTCTTCCTTGCCTATTACGACAAGGCCGGATGTAGCGCTTTTCGGGCGCTGATTTTTATAATCGAAGTTTTCTGTCCTTCTGTCTGCTCGGTAGAGCGTTATCTGCTCTGCAAAGCGTTCGCTCATATTGCCAACGTAGTAAGAGTCCACGTAGACGATTTCTATCGGCGTGCTCGCATATTCTGCAGCAAGCGCACCCTTGTAGATATAATCCGGCACGGGGCTGTTGGGTAAGGGGAAGTTTACCGTGGGGGCTGTTTTCTTTATTTTGAAAAGGTCCACGCCCGAAAAAGCCACGCGAAGGTACGTATATCTGTTTTTGGTGAATGTGGTATATTCATAGTTTTCATAAATATTGCCCTCGTTATCGCGGAGCTTAAAGACAAACGGTAGCTCGGGCAGGCTGTCTGCCGTTATGATATCTGCCTCTGTAAAGCTTTCGCCCATGATCGCCATGAGCTCTTCCGTGAGCTCGCTTGCGAGCGTATCCACCGTGCTCTTGTTGTAGCGTATGGTGAACTGAATTTCCTTTGCGGAGGGGATGTAATGCAGCTCATAGAGAGAAAATTTGCCGTCTTTATCGAAAACCTTGCCTACGTCCTGTGTGTATATCAAAAGGTCTTTTCCTTTTTCCTCGTATGCCGCGTAGGCATTTTCTGTCCAAATAAGCTTGGAGGCGGCGGTGGGAAGCTTGGAGGAAATAATTCGCCAGAACAAAATGGCGAAAACCATAAAGATCAAAAAGTAACCGAAGCCTTTTAGAGCAAGCTTAAAAGAACGAAAACTGAATATTTTGCGAATAAGAGGACGTTTTGCAAACTCCTCGTTTTCCAGCTCTCGCCTGTAGTTGCCCCAGTCGTTGAAATCTTCAGCCAAAAATCATCAACTCCTTTTATATTGTAAAAATAGCGTATATTTTATTATATTATATATTTTCAAAAAAATCAATAAGAGTTTTTGTAAACTTTTATTATTATAATAAAAATTTTAAAAATTGCAAATAAAAATAGCAAATAAACAAATTTGATGTTGACTTTTTCTGCTTGTATGGTAAAATTCAATAAAAAGGAGTTTTTTTGGAGGGAAACAGAAATGCTCGATAAACATTTGATAGCCGAAATAAGACCTATCGCAAACCCCGAAAATATTGTTTTGTGGGGAGATTACCGTATAACCGTGCTTGCAGACCGCCTTTTCCGCGTGGAGCGTGACGAAGGGCATATTTTCTGCGACGAAGCCACGGAAGCGGTTTGGTTCCGCGATATGCCGCCCGTTACGTTTGAAAAAACGGAAAAAGACGTTGAACTTTGCATAAAAACCGCGGAAGCTACGCTGGTGATTTGCAAAGAATTTGAAAAAAGCCACGTTATTTTAGATGGCAAGAAAATTTTGCTCGATAACAGCGAAAATATGCGCGGCACATATTGCACTCTGGACTGCTGCGATGGATGCGACCTGATAGACGGTACTGGAAAAAATCCGCCGAAGCCGATAGAGCTGGATATGGGCGTTGTGGCGAAAAACGGCGTTGCCGTGCTTGATTATACAAGGTCTTCCGTGCTGAAAAGCGACGGCATGGTAACGAAAGTACGCCGCGATGAGCTTGATTTGTACGTTTTTGCATACGGGCACGATTACCGCGCGGCTGTGCGCGCGTTCTATATGATTTGCGGCAATACACCCAAGCTGCCTCGCTATGCGCTTGGCAACTGGTGGAGCAGATATTACGCTTATACAGAGCGCGGATATTTAAATGTACTCGACAGAATGGAAGAGCGCGATATACCGATAACTGTGGCAACTGTGGATATGGATTGGCACTGGAACACGCAGAATATTCAAAATAAGCCCGGCATAGAAGATAAAATGCCGCTGGAAATGAGAGGCGGCGAAAACGGTGACTATTACGGCGGTTTTTCGGGCTGGACCGGATATAGCTGGAACACAGACCTCTTTCCCGATTACAAAGCGTTCCTTCGCAAGCTGCACGAGCGCGGCTGTGCCGTAACGCTGAATCTTCACCCTGCCACGGGCGTGCGCTGGTTTGAGGATATGTACGAGGAAATGGCGCGTGAAATGGGCATAGACCCAGCCACAGAGCGCAAAGTAGACCTTGATTTTACCGACGATAGATGGATAAACGCATACTTCAAAATTTTGCATAAGCCGTACGAACACGACGGCGTGGACTTTTGGTGGATAGACTGGCAACAGGGCCCGCGCGCAAAAGCAGCGGGTATAGACATAATGTGGGTGCTCAACCACTACCATACGCTCGATAACGGCAAAGAAAAAACGCCGCTTATACTTTCGCGCTATTCCGGTGTCGGTGCACACCGCTACCCCCTCGGTTTCTCTGGAGACACCCATTCGACATGGAAAACACTTGCCTACCTGCCGTATTTTACTTCCACAGCTTCTAATATAGGCTTTAGCTGGTGGAGCCACGATATTGGCGGGCATCAGGGCGGCAGCAAGGATAACGAGCTTTATTTGAGATTTGTTCAGTTCGGAGTATTCAGCCCCGTTAACAGGCTGCACTGCACTAGCGCTGAATACTGCACGAAAGAACCGCTTGCTCACACAGGCGGCACGGGAGCGATAGCGGAAGAATTTCTGCGCCTGCGCCACGCTATGCTGCCTTACCTTTACTCTGCTATGCTCGATACTAACGAAAAGGGCAGAGCGCTTATAGAGCCTATGTACTATGAATATCCCGAAGCAGAAGCGGCTTATGAAGCAAAAGCGCAGTATATGTTTGGTACAGAACTGCTCGTTGCACCCGTTGTGGCACCCGCCGACGAAAAGGGAATGGCGCGCACACGCGTTTGGCTGCCCGAGGGCACATGGACAGATATTTTCACGGGCGACGTGTACAGCGGCGGCAGATGGGTAGACACTGTACGCTTTATGGAAAGTATACCCGTTTTTGCAAAAGCGGGTGGTATTGTGCCGCTTGATGCGCGCAAGCACACGAACAGCATAGCAGAGCCCGACAAGCTTAAAGTTATGGTTTTCAACGGCAACGGCGAATATACGCTTCGCGAAGAAAGCGGCGAAACATGCTTCCGCACAAATGCTGAAGCGGGCAAACAAACTCTCTGCTTTAAGGCGAGCGAGGGCACTTGCGAGCGATGCGTAAAACTTGAATTCCGCAACATAAAAGACGGAGAGGTGCGCGTATTTGCAGATGGTGCGCCTATGGAAGCAGAGCTTCATATAGACGATTTTGTATCTGCCGCGTTTGACACCGTTCCGGGTGTGGAATATACCGCAGAGGTAGAATTTAAAGCCGATGCGCGCGAATACCGCAACGAACGCTACCTTTGGGCGCTTACACGCCTTGAGCTTTCCAATCGCGAAAAAGAAAAGCTTTGGCGCTTGCGCGAGCTCGACGACAAGGAGCTTATGCGCACCGTTATGACGTGGGAAGGGCTTAGCGAAAACGAAAAGATAAGACTTACCGAAGCGTGGTAAAGTAAATATCTCAATGCCGCATATTTTGCTAAACCTGCGTTTAACAGAATTCGTGATGAAGGTAAATTTCGCGATTATTTAAAAGAAATAGATAGTTGGGAATAAAAAACGGAGGCTAGCAGCCTCCGTTTTTCTATTACCTTAAATCGCACCCCGATTTTTCAAAAATATCGCGTGCTTTCGGATATTTTGTAAACAGTGCCTCAAGTGTGGGCTCGGTGTAGGTATGCTCAAAAATTACATTTCTTTCGGGGCAATGGTTTTCTACGTCCATAGGCTCGGTGGTGTAGGTGTTTTCCACAAAATTGTTTTTCGTGTACTGCTCGGGCACGATAAACTGCGAAAAAGCGGGGCGTTGAGCGCCCGAAACCACGTTGTCGTAAACGTGCCAGTTGGAGGAAGAGCCGTCCAGGTAATATCCGCGCACGGTGCGCTTTACATCTTCGCGATATGCGAAATTATCGTGCATAAAGTTGAAGAAGCGGGTGTTTTCCACCGTGCAATTGCCGCCAACGGCATATATAGCGCCGCCGTCACGCAGGAGCTGCATATGGTGCAGTATTTTATTGTGCGAAATTTCCGCATCGCGTATATTTATAAGCTCGCCGAGGGCACAGGAAAGCGCACTCCACAGCCAGCCGACGGAAACGCCCGAATATGCACAATATTCTATGGTGTTGCGGCAAATACTCACGCCGTCTACACGGAAAATGTGTATTGCGGGGGAGGAGGGGAACTCATACCCTATGCGGCGGAAAAGGTTGTTTTCCACGCGCACATCATAACTGCAGTTTTCTTTTTCACGGGAAATGCTCGTGGGATTGC
Source organism: Clostridia bacterium (assembly GCA_017456005.1). Taxonomy (GTDB): domain Bacteria; phylum Bacillota; class Clostridia; order Oscillospirales; family CAG-272; genus UMGS731. Next base: position 14,962 of record JAFTLJ010000059.1, read on the forward strand.
CTATGGAAATTGCGCTCATAGCGATATTTTCAAAGCTACAGGAGCTAATATGTATCATTGCAAGCTCTCCCGTGGCGAGTATGCCGCCTGCGCCGAGCTCATAAAATTTGCATTTTTCAGCACAGAATCTTCGCGTGTTTTTTGCTATTACCGCCGCTTCCGCGACTTTGCCGTGCACACGCATTTCTACGTTGGCTTGCCCCGAAATATACCCGTTTTCGGGCACGTATTTATCTGTAATACCGGTGAAACCGAGGTTTTCTATGCTCACACCGTCCATACCCTCGAAAACCAGCAGTTTTTCGAGCACAGCATAGGAAAGACCTTCTGCCGTGCCGTTTTTGGGCTTATAGCAGAGCACGCCCGTGCGCACGTCGTAGCACCAAGAGTCTTCTGTGAGCAGCGAAGGGGTGTTTGCAAGGAAAAATTCACGGTTCAATGGTTTTAAATATTTGTTCACACCATTTACATAGCAGTAGAGCTCGTCGGGCTCAATTTTCAGTAGAACGTGTTTTTTGCCTTCTTCATCGAGCTTTGTGCGCGTTTTATCTATGCCGATAACGTGGAGCGTGAAAAATTCCCATTCCACGTAAAGCGTGATTTCCGCAGAGCCGAGCGCACCGCTTTCAAGAAGCGCCGCCGCTTCCTCGGGCACGTATATCCCTTCTAAATTTTCGCTGTTATTACGCCTGTTTTCTTCCGAAAAGTTAAAAGCGTGTGTAAAAAATGCGCTCCTGCATATGGGCAGGCGCTTGCCGTGCAGGTAAAGGTCGCGCAGGGCAGGGAATTTTCCGTTTTCGTCTTTTTCAAATTGATATGTATAATAGTTTGCGTTTTTGATGAACCTTTTCCCATCGAGTGCTTTTTGTGAAGTAAATGTGGCCTTTCCGTTTTCGCAGGTGATAGAAAGTGATATATTTTCAAGCTCGGGGTTCTCCTCTTTGGAAAAAACGAGAGGGGAAGAAAGCACATACTCGCCGGCATCTAAAACAAGCTCGGTTTTCATATGTTCTTTAGGGTCGCATATGCGTGCAAAATTCAAAACAGCCTCGCGCGCTTTATATATATCGGAAAAACTTTCGCCGGTGTTGCGCAAATATATCATATCTGCCTCCTTAAAAATATTACAATAAAATTGTATCATATATGGCATTTTTTGTCAAGCAATTGAAAAAGAGGCAAAACAAAAAGAGCAGATTTTACTCTGCTCTTGATTTTTTGCAATTTATCTGTTAAGGATAAGCTTTGTGAGTTCAACGGGGTCAACAATTTTGCCGTCTTTGTAAACTCTCATATTGCCGGAAGCGATTTCGTCGATAAGAATAACTTCGTCGCCGTTGTAACCGAATTCAAATTTGATATCCCAAAGGTCGAGACCGATGGATTTGAGGTCGTCTGCAACGATCTTTGTGATAGCAAGTGTCTGGTTCTTGAGGCTTTCAAACATTTCAGCTGTCATAACCTTGAGAGCAACGAGACCTTCACCTGTTACGAGCGGGTCGCCCTTAGCGTCGTTTTTGAATGTGCATTCAACGTAGCCGCCTTCGAGGGGTGTGCCGTCTTCGATATATTCGCCGTATCTGCGGATGAAGCTGCCTGTTGCAACAAGGCGGCAGATAACTTCAAGGCCGTGGCCGAAAACTTTGCCGGGGAGAACTTCCATTGTAGCGTCTTCAACGTTAGCGCTTACATAGTGAGTTTTGATGCCT
>JAFTLJ010000060.1 GCA_017456005.1 Clostridia bacterium
AGGACACCGTGTTCCTCGGCAGAGATTTCAGCTCCGGCAAGAACTATTCCGAAGAAACGGCTTCTCTTATAGATGCGGCAATCAAAAAGATAATCGACGAAGCATACGCAAAAGCGAAGGCTTTGCTTATAGCCAACCGCGACAAGCTCGATTTCATAACGGATTTCCTTTGCAAATACGAAATTATGGATGATGAAGAGTTTGCAAAAGCTATGGAAGACGGCACTGCTATGGAAGAGCTCGACTTTATAGTTGAGCAGAAGCGCAGAAAGAGCCGCGACGAAAACGAGGCTCAGCGCCGTGCCAACGAAGAAGCTGCGCGCCGCGAGGAAGAAGAGCGCAAAAAACGCGAAGAGGAAATGAACAGACCTTACGGTGATTTGAAATAACAAAGAAAAAAGCGCATCACACAGGTGCGCTTTTTATATTTTTGCACAAAAATCAAATTAGTACTTGTGTTTTTTTTGTCGTTAATGTAAAATATGGGTAGAAATATGCCTCAGGGCAAAATTTAAGGAGCAGCATTATGTCTTACATAAGCAGATACGAATACGAGCAAATGACGGCGGCAACGCGCGACGAGCGTATGAGCTGGTTCCGCGAGGCTCGCTTTGGCATATTTATACATTACGGGCTTTATTCCGCGCTCGGCACGGGCGAATGGTCGCAGGCAAACGAGAATTACACCGTGGCGGAATATGAAAAGCTCGCGGGTAAATTTGCACCGAAAGAGGGCTGCGCGCGCGAATGGTGCGAGCTTGCGAAAAAAGCGGGAGCGAAATACGTTGTGCTTACCACTCGCCACCATGAGGGCTTTTCGCTTTGGGATTCCAAAGTGAACCCTTACAACTCTATGAACGCCTGCGGGCGCGACCTTGTGCGCGAATTTTGCGATGCCTGCCGCGAATTTGGGCTTAAGATAGGCTTTTATACTTCGCTTATGGATTGGCACCGCGAGGACGGCTGGCGATGCGCTTATGACAGAGCTTCGCGCGAGAGCTTTCTCGATTATATCGAGGCGCTCAATACAGAGCTTCTTACGAATTACGGAAAAATAGATATTCTTTGGTACGACGTTTCCTGCCCCCTGCACGGCGCAGAGGATTGGGACAGTATAAACAGAAACGCACGCCTTCGTGCGCTTCAGCCGCATATTATCATAAACAACAGAAGCAGTTTGCCCGAGGATTTCGATACGCCGGAGCAGGGTATACACGCCTCCGCGCGCGATTGGGAGGCTTGCATGACGCTCACGCGCCTCGGCTGGGGGTACGTTGACGAAGAGCAGTCGCTTCCTTTTATGATATCTTCAAAGCAAATAGTGCGCGACCTTCACTTTTGCACCTGCGGCGGCGGAAACCTGCTGCTCAATATTTCCCCCGCGCCCGACGGCAGTGTTACGCCCGTAACGCGTGGGCGTATGGAGGCGGTGGGCAAGTGGCTTGCCGTAAACGGTGCGGCGGCATACGGCAAAAAGTTCCGCACGGGCCCTGTTTACAGCGCGAACACGCTCACGGCGGTTTCGGGCGATGAGGATGGAAAAACGCTCTACCTCTGGAACTGGGTGTGGCCGAAAAACGGCGAACTTCGCTTCGGCGGATATATGGATGCGCCCACGCGCGTTTCCTACCTTGCCACGGGCGAGGAGATAGATTTTACGCACGACGGGCACAGAATTATTCTTCACGGCTTGCCCACGGAAGTGCCTGATAAAATTCTCGGCGTAACCGTGCTGAAAATGGAATTTGACGCGCCTCCGCGCCACGTTTTCCGCAGTTATTACCCGCAGATAACGGGCGGCACGGACTTTTCGGAAGGGAACCACAAATGGTAAAAACAAAA
>JAFTLJ010000061.1 GCA_017456005.1 Clostridia bacterium
ATGCAAATTTCAACCCCTTGGAAAGCGTAAAAAGCCTTGCGGCACAAGACTTTTTATCATTTAGGAGAGAACGAAAAGATTCTCTCCACAGCAAGAAAATATCACTTAATAAAAAAGATTTTTTTGCTCTAAGCAAAGCAAAAAACACCTAATTTATAGTGAATACCACTAAAAATCAAGTGTTTTTTTGTTAAAATTGGCGGAGGCAGAGGGATTCGAACCCCCGTGCGCTTTTCAGGCGCAAACTGTTTTCAAGACAGCCTCGTTGTGACCGCTTCGATATGCCTCCGTGTATTATCTTTACGAAATTGCTCTTGCTAACTTGGAGAGAATTTCGCGAGAGAACTATTTAATTGTAATTATATGCAAAACTGAAAAAGCCTTATACCGCAAGGTTTTGAGGCATCAAACTGAACCGTCGATGGGAATGTTTCAAGACCGCCTCGTTATGACCACTTCGATATCCCTCCGTATATGAACTGCCGTCAGGCAGATTTCATCGGATATTCAATTTTTTTAGAAATATTTTTAGAAATGCTGTTTTCGGTTGCTTTCGGAGTGCCCGAAAAGTCAGTGTTTACAAGGCTTTTCCGAGTTTTTGCGACCGTTATGCTCGCAAATTTTCAAGACAGCCTCGTTGTGACCGCTTCGATATGCCTCCGTATTAAATTTTGCTTAAATAGCATACCATAAAAATTCCACTTTGTCAATGCAAAAAAGGATTTTTTTAATCATTTTTTATTATGGTATTTTCAGCGCAAATATGTTATAATAAATTTAATATAGTAACGGAGTAATGTATGAAAAAATCAAAAATAAAAATTCCCAAGCTTAAGCACCCCACGCTTTGCAAAATAATAATGTATGCCCCCGCGCTTTTGCTTTTGCCGATACTGATACTTACAGCGATATTCGAAGAAGAATTAAAAGTTTTTCTGCCAGACAGCGCAATAGTTTTTCTGATTCTCGTGCCGATGGTTTTTGCCCTCGTCTACCTTTTGCACAACCCATTTATGTTCCTCTGTATGGATGTGACTCTTGAAGGAATACGCTTACACCTGAAAGACAGAAAATTCTTTAAAACCAGCAAAAACGGAAGCTCTCGCACCGAAGCCGAAAAAAACATTATCCGCCGTATGTCGCGCCTCGGGTACACCTGCTTGCCGAACAAAGCATCGCCAGCGCCGCTTCTCATAAAGTTTTACAGCCACTATTCGTGGACCGTTTTCTACGCTCGCATAGAAAAAATCTGCCTGCTTTACAGCGTAGAGCATCTCGACACAGAGCTATACAGCCGCATAATAAGCTCCGCCTCCTCAAATATAGCCCCGCTTCACGGCGACAAAGCCAAAATGCGCTTTATCGATAAGCAAAAGAAAAAAGCCCCCATAGCCTCTGCCGCCGCAGTAATAATACTCGCGGATTCGATAGATGAAAGAATCCCCAATATGGTTCGCCGAAACGTAGGCTCCTTCAAGGAAAGCGTTATACTTCCCTGCGTTATGGATGCTTCATCGGGCAGATATTATTTCGATGCCCTTGCGGATATACATATGTTAGGACTGTCAGGCAAGCCAGCGAAAAACTATGCATTAGAAATAATCAAAAAAGCCGTTTTCGGCGGACGTTTACCCCTTAAGGGAAACAATAATCTATGCGAAATGAAAAATTTCGACCCCGAGGTAACGCTTGGGGAAGCAATAGCGGAATTCAACTTCAATGAAGGCAAAGTTCCGTTTATTTACCGTATGCTCGCAAAGCACGTAAAGTACGGTCAGTTTAAATTCCGCGGAAACTACATATTATGCAAAATACGCAAAAAAGCGATGGCTTTCCCCTACAGAATAGACTCGGAAGACCCGAAGCATCTGCACATAACGATGAGCAAAAAAAGCGTTTCTTATTTTGGCAAAAATCTTTCCAAAAAAGAATTGGAAACTCTAACAACTCAGCTTAAAGATTTTTTAGATTCGGAAGGATTTTCTTATAATATCCATATACAGTCAAACTAAAAAACAGACAGTATCGGCAATAGCCCAAGCTGTCTGTTTTTTTATTCATATCACAAAGCCGCCGTTTACCGCCAGCACCTCTCCGGTGATAAAACTTCCCGCTTCCGAAGCGAGGAAATACACAGCGTTCGCCACGTCCTCCGGCGTGCCGAGGCGGGAAAGCGGCGTTTTTTCGCGCAAATCCCACATAGTCTCCTCATCATAGCAAGCGTTCATTTCCGTATCTATAACACCCGGGGCAACACAGTTTACCGTTATGCCGGAGGGGGCAAGCTCCTTTGCCATAGCCTTTGTAAGACCGATTATTGCCGCCTTTGTGGCAGAATACAGCGTTTCACAGGAAGCGCCCACTTGACCCCACATAGAGGAAACATTTATTATCTTTCCCTCGCCCGCGCCTATCATTTCGGGTATCGCAGCCTGCGAGGTAAAGTATACCCCGCCCACATTCGTGGCAAACAGCTCGTGAAAATCGCTTTCCGTCACATCCGTCATCAAAGCGGCTCGCGCAATTCCGGCATTATTCACAAGCACGTCTACCTTTCCAAATTCAAACATTGCTTTCGAAATAAGCCTGCGCGCCTCATCCTTTTTGGATATATCAGCGCAATATGCGGCGCATTTTACACCGTATTTTTTTATTTCGGCAAGTGTTGCCTCTGCCGCTTCCCTGTTTTTGTTATATCCTATGAGCACGTCGTATCCCTTGCTCGCAAAAAGAACGGCGCACGCCCTGCCTATGCCGCGGCTGCCGCCTGTTATTACAACACTTTTATTTTCCATAAATCCACCTCATTTCGTTCATATATTATAACATACAAACAAGATTTTGTACATCGAATAAGCGAATAAATTTTATTTTTATGGCACTTGGCGTTTTTTCGTTGACTTCAATGCGCTTTTTATGTTATATTTAATATATAGTAAGGAGGTGAAAAAAATGTTTGGCAACAAAAGCAAAAAACTGCCCAAAGCAATAGCTGTCGTAGATTTTGAGCATTGGTATATAGCACTCGAGCGCGGATATGGAATAAAACCCGATATTAAAGCTTGGAGCGAGGAAATACGCGCCGAATACGAAGTGGAAGAAATGGCTTTCTTCGGTGATTTTTCAAATTACGGCTTGCGAGGGGAACTTGATAAAATACGTAACGTCAGCGGAATGGTCATCAACACGCAAAACAGCAGCGAAACTTATGAAAAAGATTTCACAGATTTTATAATGTTGGATTACATCTACCAAAAAGCGATGACCAATAAAAAAATCGACACTTTCATTATCTTCACAGGTGACGGACATTTTTCGTCCGTAGTGCGCTTCATTATAAATGTTTGCCGCAGAAAAGTCGGTATATACGGTATAAAAAACGCGATAAGCTACCAGCTCAAAGACAGTTCCACCTGGTATCGCGAGGTCCCCGCAGACGCCGTGGCGTTCACTACTTACTACAAAATGCTCGCAAAGCACATGAGCTACCTTATGGTACACCGCGAAAAAGGCGAAAACGCCACCGCTAAAAACATAGCGGAAGCCACGGCAAAGAAAAATAATGTAAAAATCAAACCGGTTTCCATCGCCGTAGAAAGAATGATCGAAGAAGGATATCTTACAAAAACGGGCGCAAAGGGAAAAAAGGCTCCCCCCTTGCGCGCAAACTGGGAAAAGCTTGAACGCGACGGCATATGGGAACAGCCGTAATACATTCATACAGTACATTTTAATTTTTAAGGAGGCAAATAATGGGTCCGTTCGAAATAGCAATTATGATAATATTGGGATTATTTTTATTATCCCTCGCCATAGCCACGCTCATAGCGGCAAAGCACGCCGCAGAAAAAGAATATCTATGCCCTAAATGCGAAAAAAAGTTTTTTCCCCGCAAGCGCGATGCATTCGGCGCAGCATACAGCTTCGGGCATAAATCCGTGCTCGTGCGTTGCCCCCATTGCCGAAACAAGGCTCGCCTTCTGCCCGTGGACCATCCCCACCCGCACAAGCACGATTGACGCAAAAATCCAACACATATTTCCAAAAGGGTTTACTACAATGAATAAACGGCTTTTATCACTTTTACTTTCCTTTTCAATGTTTACCCTCGCCTCGTGCGGAAACACAGGCGCGGCTCCGACCTCCGATACACGCAACACCGCGGCAACATCTGCTTCCACGACCTCCGCGTCTTCCACAGCACTTCAACCGACTCAGACAAGCGTAAATATAACACCCGGTGCCGAACCGTTTCAGTTGCTTGACGGCTCCGGAGTTCGCAAGCTCTACTATCTTGATTATACGGAAGATTATAAATTTGAAGAATTTGTTTCTTCCGGCGGAGCGGCAAGCACCGCAGAGCTTGTGGAATACGCTTACAAAGCGTTCCCGCAGATAAAACTTGATCTATCATCCCTCGGATACGGGTGCTCCTCGTTCAGCGCACAGGGTAAAGACGGAGACGTAATATTCGGCAGGAATTTCGATATGGACAGCGATAACAGCGGTTCGTATCTTATCGTGCACACCAAGCCCGAAAACGGATACGAGTCATACTCTACAGTAAATTTGCGTTTTCTCGGTGTAGGCACTCCCGAAGCACCGAAGGACGGAACTTCCCCGCTTTTGCTCGCTCCGTACATTCCGCTTGACGGTATAAATTCCGAGGGTCTGGCAATATGCGTGCTTCAGCTCAACTTTCCGGAAATACACGAAACGGGAAGCGGCACGGATATGACGTCTACCACCATAATACGCAACATTCTCGACAACGCAAGGAACGTAGAAGAAGCCGTTGCCATATTTGAAAAATGCAACGTCCATACCGATGGCTTTGCGTATCATTATATGATAGGTGATGCAAGCGGCAAGAGCGCAGTTATAGAATCTGTAAATAACGAGCTTACCGTTCTCTATAAAACGGGCAATATACAGGTTTGCGCCAACACCTACGTTACGGAAGAAGGTATCTCATACTATAAAGACCCTTCTCCCGCAGATTCGCACAACCGCATGAACGCCATAGTAAATTCCGTTGAAAAAAGCGAATTTGAACTTACCTCGGAAAACGCCTTCCTTGCTCTCAAAGCAGGCTCCAACAACAAAACCCGTTGGTCTATCGTCTACAACCTTACGGATAAAACAATGGATTTTGTCTCAAACAGGAATTTTGATAAAATTTTCTCGTTTTCTTTCAAAAAATAAGCTCTCAGACATGAATTTTTATGCGCCGTAATACATACATTGCGGCGCATAGTTCCGAAAAAGAAAAAATATTTACAAAAATATCGGTTTTGCTCTTGACATATTCACCAAATTGTGTTATGATATAGCTACCTCTGCGGATACCCTTTATCAGGGTTATTTTTGATTATCCGTGTTGAGGGAGGTACAAAAACAGGGCCGAACCACTTTTTACAATCTACGGGCAGCGCGGAATTTCGCGTCTTTTCGTGGTGCAAAAAAGTTACATAAGCTTCTGTTTTTACGTTCAAACAGAAGTTTTTTTATGCAAAAAAGCTTCAAATATTTACAGGAGGTGCCGAAAAAATGGCTAGTGATGTAAGAATCAAAGTTACTCTCGCTTGCACAGAATGCAAACAGAGAAACTACGACACAACAAAAAACAAAAGAAACGATCCTGACAGACTTGAGCTCAACAAGTATTGCAAATTCTGCCGCAAACACACTTTGCACAAAGAAACAAAATGATCGTTAAATCGAACCGCCAGTCGGTTCTGCAAGGAGGAAACAATGGCTAACGAAAAAGACGCAAAAGTCGAAAAAGCCGTAAAACCTTCCAAGGAAGAAAAAGCAGCTAAAAAAGCCGCAAGAAAAGCAGCTAAAGAAGCAGCTAAAAACGCCGCTAAAAAGGAAGGCAAAGAAAAACTCGGTTTCTTCGCAAAGATTGCAAAATTCTTCCGCGACTACAAGAGTGAATTTAAAAAGCTCGTATGGCCCACACGCCAGCAGCTCGTTAAAAACTCTGCTGTCGTTCTCGTATCCGTTATAGTTTGCGGTGCGGCTCTCGCATTGCTCGACTTTGGCTTGAACAAAGGCGTACAGGGGCTTTACAACCTTGTATCTTGGTTGCTCCCCCCTATGTAACAAGGAGTGACGACGATGAGCATAAGCAGCAGCAACGAAGCAAAATGGTATGTCGTGCACACTTATTCCGGTTATGAAAACAAGGTTAAAACAAACCTTGAAAAAATAATCGAAAACCGCGGTATTTCCGACCTCATCATGGAGGTTCGCGTACCCGTTGAAAAGATCATCGAAACGAACGAAGCAGGCGTTCAGAAGGAAGTAGAAGTTAAGATCTTCCCCAGCTACGTTCTCGTTAAAATGATTATGACAGACGAAACTTGGCACGTTGTAAGAAACATCACCGGTTCTACCGGATTTGTTGGTCCCGGCTCTCGTCCCGTTCCGCTTACGGACAGCGAAGTGGAAGCGCTCGGCGTTGAAACACACAAAGAACGCTCTAAATTCGCAAAAGGCGACGATGTCAAGATTACAGTCGGTCCTATGGCAGGCTTCACCGGTAAGGTCGATTCCATATCGGAGAACGGCAAAAAAATCACGGTTCTCGCTTCCGTATTCGGTCGCGAAACACCCGTGGAACTCGACGCTACAAGCGTTCAGATTATCACAGAATAAAAAAACTCAAAACAAAACGCATTTCCCGCAATTTGCCGCGAGGAAATGTTCGTGGGAGGAAGAAAAATATTCTAATTCTTCCGTAGATTACCACATTTGGAGGTGTAATTATGGCAAAGAAAATAGTAGCTTTCATCAAGTTGCAGATCCCCGCAGGTCGCGCAACTCCCCAGCCGCCTATCGGTCCGGCTCTCGGTCAGCACGGTGTTAACATCGCTGCATTCACAAAAGAATTCAACGAACGCACAAAACAGGATATGGGTCTTGTAATCCCTGTTGTTATCACAGTATACGCAGACCGTTCCTTCTCTTTCATCACAAAAACTCCCCCTGCAGCAGTTCTTATTAAGAAAGCTTGCGGCATCGAAACAGCTTCCGCTGCCCCCAACAAACAGAAAGTTGCAAGCATCACAAAAGCTCAGGTTGAAGAAATCGCAAAAACAAAACTTCCCGACCTTAACGCTACATCCATCGAATCTGCAATGAGCATGATCGCAGGTACAGCACGTAGCATGGGTATCACGGTAGTTGACTGAAAGGAGGAGAACTAACAATGTTTAAAGG
>JAFTLJ010000062.1 GCA_017456005.1 Clostridia bacterium
AAGCTACTACTATGACACAGAAACAGGATTCTACTATCTCCATAGCAGATACTACGACCCCGCGATAAGAAGATTTATAAATGCGGATGGGTACTTGAATGCGAATGGCGATATCCTCGGCTTCAATATGTACGCATATTGCGGTAATAATCCTGTGAGTTATGCTGATTATACTGGTGAAGATGCTATATATGTTGTTGATTATAGTTTAAAGACTGGACTTCCAATAGTGGGTCATGCAAAATTGTATTTAGAAGATAAAGATGGTAATTGGCATATGACGGAATATGGTTTTGATAAGAATAATAAAATTGATGGCTTGGCAATAGTGAATTTTTGGGGCGTCAATGATGATACTATTTCAAAAATGAAAAATTTTGAAAGCCTAGACAATATTGACTATGTTTATATAGAAGGTGATTTTACTAATTGTTTTGATGTTGTTAATAAGTATAATAATACTGATTATGGTGGTTATAATTTGATTACAAATAATTGTTTGCATTACGTAAAAGAAGTATTGTCAGCGGGCGATTTTAGAGGAACAGTTATCCCTAAATATGCTCAGAGTGGTACTATAATACCCAGGGAATATTATTCAAAATTACAGCAAGGGCAAGAAATTGATAAAGAATATCAACATCAAGCAGCATTAATTAGTAAAAGCCATACATATACTATATTATCTTTTCGATGATTTTATTTGGAGGTTTTAATGTCAGAACATAATATAGAGTCACGAAAATATAAATTTTTGATTTATAGCATTATTGTTGCTTTAATAGTTCTTATCATAGTTATATCAGCAATTTTATTTTCAATATTATCAAAATTATCTAATCCATTTGAATCTAATTATGAAGAAAAATCGGGTGTTTCATTATATACAGAGAAAATATATCTGCAGTATGAAGATGGTAAATATATTGAAGATATGATGTTATCATTGCCATTTGCATACGAAAAGGAGATAAATGAATTTTGGTATTTTGATAACAATAAAAATAGTATGATAAATTACTATCCTAATATTTTTGCCGTTGAGATATCAATAACAAAGGAACAATATAATAACATCAAAAAAGAAATAGCTGTTGATGACAAGTATATTGCAACTGGATATTCGCATTCATACTACTTATATAATTTTGATTGTTTGCCTAGTGATATTGTAGGATGCTTTGCTTTTTCGGATGATGATTATACTATTCGTTGTATAATGATTACGAATATGGATGAACCTTTGCGATCCAAAGATGAAATAATGATTATTATTTCGCGGTATACTTCATCTAAATGGTATAGGAATTAGAAAGGAATGATTTGAATGGGTAACAGTTCGAGATTTTGCTCTCCAACTGTTATCCCGTACCATATGCTATAATTATGATAGCTTGGGCATGCTTTTATCGTCTTGGCAGAAAATCGGAACAAGTGTAAACGCCTATATATTCTACAGCTATGACGATATGGGCAGGGCATATAAGTCGGATTTCTGCCTTATGGATGTTACGGGCGGCACGCTTTCGCATACTCATCATTAACCTCTAAATTCCATAAAAAAACACAGTTGTTTCGGCAACTGTGTTTTTTTGCATATATTTTTCGCATATATCAATATTTTAAATCGCATTGACAAACCCCCTGTTTCAATATATAATAGAAATGTAGATTTAATTGTTAAACACCTAATGATTATAATAAATTCAGGAGGAAAAATAATGGATATTATGCATTCGGAATGGAAAGTCCGCATAGAGAACTGGATAGCTGTGCTAAAACAGGAACTGTACAGGCCTATAGGCGAAATTTCTTTTTCTGCCCACAAAACAAAAGAATATCTTACGCCCGAGCAGGCTTTGCAGGGCGATTTTGAACCCGTTGCCCCCGGATATACTTGGGGCGAAACATGGGAATATTGCTGGTTTAAGGGAAGTGTAGTCATTCCCAAAGAGGCCGAAGGCAAAAGGATTGTTATGAATCTTGCGCCCGGCGGCGAATCCACTCTTTTTGTAAATGGTGAAGCTTTCGGCACATACCGTGCGGATTGGATAGGCGAAGATCACCACTATATGGTGGATAACTACCTTACAAGAGAAGCCAAAGCGGGCGAATGCTACGACATTCTTATGGAAACATATGCAGGCCACTACTACGCAACGGCAGGCTATGGCTGCTATACAGGCCCTGTGCTCCCCGAGGGCGGTCAGTTTGCAGACCCCCTAAAAGAGGGCGCACGCAGAACGCTCGGCAAATGCACGTACGGCATTTGGAACGAGGATGCATACCAGCTCTACATGGATATCGACACGCTGTACAGATTGCTCGGCGTGCTTGACGATACGTCTTTGCGTGCATCCAAAATTTGTGATGCACTCGAGCAGTTCACGCTTATAGTTGATTTTGAGCTTGACAGAGAAACGAGAAACGCTTCCTATAAAGCGGCGCGCGAGGCTCTGCGCCCTGTGATGGAGGCTGTGAATGGCTCCACAATGCCTGTTTTCTATGCAATAGGCAACGCGCACCTCGACCTCGCCTGGTGCTGGCCGCTTGCGGAAACATACCGCAAAACGGCACGTACCTTTGCGGCGCAGCTTCGCCTTTTGGAAGAATACCCCGATTATAAATTCATTGTAAGCCAGCCTGCGTGCTACGAAATGGTGCGCGAGCACTACCCCGAGCTTTTCGAGCGCATTAAAAAAGCGGCTAAAGAAGGAAGATGGATAGCAGACGGCGCTATGTGGGTTGAGCCCGACACCAATATGTCCGGCGGCGAAGCGCTCGTTCGTCAGCTTATATACGGCAAACGCTACTATAAAGAGGTGTTCGACGTAGACAGCGAGCTTCTTTGGCTGCCAGATACGTTCGGTTATACGGCGGCGCTCCCGCAGATACTCAATAAATGCGGTGTTAAATACCTTGTAACGCAGAAGATATTCTGGTCCTACAACAAGGGCGAGCCTTTCCCCTACCATTACTTCAACTGGAAGGGTATGGACGGTTCTGAAATAGTTTCCTTCCTGCCCACAAGATACGAATATTTCACACACCCCACAGAAGCCAACGAGGTTTGGAAGAACAGAAGCCAGGCGCGCGACCTTGACGCATTCCTCTACCCCTTCGGCTACGGCGACGGCGGCGGCGGCCCCACAAGAGATCATATTGAATACGCTATTCGCCAGAAGGACCTGGAGGGCGGCGTAAAAATTAAAATTGCAGACCCTGTGGAATTCTTCGAGGATATGGAAGAACAGAAGGGCAAGCCGAAAAATACTTACGTCGGCGAGCTTTACTTCACGGCACACAGAGGCACGTATACGGTGCAGGCTTCTGTTAAAAAAGGCAACAGAAAGAGCGAGCTTGCCCTGCGCGAGCTTGAAATGTGGGCAGTACCTGCGGCTCTTGCAGGCGAAAAATACCCTGCGGCAGAGGCAGAAGCGCTTTGGAAAGACGTTCTGCTCAACCAATTCCACGATATTTTGCCCGGTTCCTCTATTGCAAGGGTTTATGTTGAAGCAGAAAAGCTCCACAATAAGGTTATAGGCGAGGCAGGAAAGCTCCTTGCAGAAGCGCAGAATGCGCTTGTAGCAGGTAACCCAAATGCGGCGGCTGTTACCGTGTTCAACTCTCTCGGCTTTGCGCGTAAAACGCTTGTAACATTGCCGGAAGGCTTCGAAAACGGCGCACTTGCGGCAGACGGCTCGTATATTGCCGTAGACAAAACGGCAGAAGGGCTCAAAGCGCTCGTTACAGTTCCCGCATGCGGTGCTATCTCTCTTGTACCTGCAAGCGAAGCGCAGGCGGCGGTTGCAAACGGTGTTACACTTGCGAAAACAGAAGCGGGTTATACGCTCGAAAATGCGCTTGTAAAAGCGGTTGTAAACGAACGCGGCGAAGTGACCTCTTTTGTGCTTAAAGAAAGCGGCAGAGAGTTTGCCTCCGGCGCAATGAACAAATTCCGCGTATTTAAAGATGTTCCCAGAAGATGGGACGGTTGGGATATTGACTCCAACTACGTATACCAGGAAATCGAGGGCGCATACGATATAAACGTAGAGCCTGTGGCAGAGGGAATAGAAGGCGTGCTTAAGGTAACGGGCAAAATACTCGGTTCCACGTACACGCAGTATATCCGCCTTGCAAAAGATTCGAGAAGAATAGAATTTGAAACAGAAGTAGACTATAAAGAGCTTCACAGGCTGCTCAAGGTGGGCTTCCCTGTGGACGTTTATGCAGAAAACGCTATAAACGAAATGCAGTTTGGCTACGTGGAACGCCCCACACACCGTTCCAGACTCTATGATAAAGAAAGATTTGAGGTTTGTAACCACCGTTATACAGCCCTGCGAGACGGCGCACACGGCGCAGCTGTTATGAACGATTGCAAATACGGCATTTCCGTAAACGGCAACAGCATGGAACTCACACTCCTTCGCTCCGGTGCTTGCCCCGATCTGCGCACGGATAACCGCGTACACCGCTTTACATACGCATTCACAGCGTGGGAAGGGGATTTCACCTCCTGTGACGTTGTAAAACAGGCGTATGAGCTCAACGTAAAACCGGCTGTTGTAAAAGGCGGTGCGCTCGATACAAGCTACCTTAGTGTAGATAACGATAACATCATAATCGATACGGTAAAGATGGCAGAGGATGGCAGCGGCGATATTATAGTTCGCCTTTACGAATCCAAAAAAGCGGCTGTTTCCACAAAGCTTCATGCGGCATTTACGGAAGGCTTCAAGGCTTATTCCTGCGATATGCTCGAAAATATCGAAGAAGAGCTTGCTGTGGCAAACGGTACAGTAGACCTTAGCTTCAGAGCTTTTGAAATAAAAACGCTTCGTCTTTCAAAATAAGTGCAATTAAATAGCTAAAAATAAAGGCAAATAGTTTGTGAACTATTTGCCTTTATTTTTTATTTTTAATTTTGCAAATGTTGCGGGGAAAAGGAGCGCATTTTGCCGATATATCAGCCTATGTTGGGAAGGCTCGCTGCGGCGATGGACTGACCAACGCGGCGGCTGCTTTCGTCGGGAAGGTGAATTGTGATCTTTTCGGCAAGCTCGGGGAATTCCACAGCGAGAACCTTCTGTGCGATTTTGTGGAGAATGCTACCGCCTTCGCCGGAGGATACACGACCCATAAGAAGAACGTGCTTGATATCGTAGAAGAGCGCGTAATAAGCAACAGCGTAGCCGAAGTATGCGCCGATGGTTTCATAGATCTTTGCGGCGCGTTCGTCGCCCTCTGCCATGAGCTTCTGAACGGCTTTGAGCTTTTCTGCGGGGGAAGCGTTTTCGTCAAGCTCGATACCTGCTGCGGGAGCAAGCTTTATAACAGCATCCTGGGAGAAGTATTTAACGCCGCAGCCATAGTCGCCGGACCATTCGTCTACCATAGCATTTTTATTGTAGTCTGCGGGAACGAAAGCAAGCTCATTGAGCCAGCCTGTGATGTTGCCGTTGCCGTCTACATAGCCGCCTGCTTCGCTCGTACCCATGGCAACGCCGAGAACGTTGTTGTCGTCAAGGTCCATGGCGCCTGCAAGAGCAGTAACGTCGCCATCGTTTGCGACTTCTATCGGCACGTTGCCGAGCTCTTTTGCGATATCTGTATAAATATTTTTAACGACCTTTTCAAAAGCTTCGGGGTTTTCATTCTTTACCTTGAGGAAGAGGGAAGAGGTCATAATGCGGTTGCCGATAACAACGCCCGCTGTGGAAACGCCGATGGCGTCCACTCTGGGCATTTTGGAAGCTGCTGTTTTCATAGCGTCCATAATGCCTGCGTAGTGGTAGGAGGGGTCGTTCTGGAGCTTGGGGAACCAAACAACTTCTTCGGAATAAGTAGCTTCGCCTTCAACAACAGAGCTTACCTTGCGGTCGCTGCCGCCTGCATCGAAGCCGATGCGGCAACCATTGAGGTGGCGACCTACGGGTGCTGCCGCTTCTTTCGCTACAGGAGCTTCTTCTGCGGAAACGTGGATAACTTCAAAGGGAGCTTCGTATACGCCGGACATAAAGTCGCGGTCGAAATCGCGGTAGCCGCCTACGGAATAGTCTGCTTTTATTCTATCTGCAATAACCTTGGAGCCTGCGATTATTATTTTATAACCGCCGCGTGTCCAAAGTAGAGTTTTTACGATTCTTTCTACAAATTCGTGGTTTTCTTCGTCGTGGCCTGTGCCGTCTTTGAAAACGTCAAACGTGTAAACGGATGTAAGACCATCGTTTCTTTCAAGTCCTATTGTGAGCTTTTCGCCACCTGCGGCTTTAACTGCGTTTTCGAAATCGCGGTATACGATAGACATCGGCATAAAACCGGGGTCGAGCGGTGCATTAACTTTAAGCAACATAGTTTTTTTCCTTTCTTTACAGTATCGAACCATAAGCTCGAATATTTTACTTTACTTTTACAGTATATCAAAAAAGTGTGAATAAAGCAAGGTTTTTTAATGCTTTTTGAAATTTATATCAAAAAAAGCGGCAGAAAATGAAAAATTTTCTGCCGTAAAATAAATTTTATTTTTTAACTTGATTACTATGCTCTTCTTCTTCAAGTTCTTCTTTTTTCTCGTTTTTAATCTCCCAATGTATGAGGAGAGCCATTATCGCACGAAGCGCTATAACTATCGCCAAAATACCAAGCTCGGAAAGCTCTCTTACAATAACGGTATTGACTATTTCCGCGCCCATTTTAAATTCGAGTGCAAGGGCAAGGGCTCTGCCCAGGTTGACCATAATATGTGCGGATTTTTTCTTTGTTATGTTAGTGAAAATTTGAATTATCGCTCTAACGGAAGCTACGATGATTATAAATATGCCTACAAGCTCAAGCGTATTGATTGCTATCTCCGCGATAAAATGGAGTATGTCATGGTATCCGGATATTAAACTTTCAAAATTCATAATATAAAACCTCCGATAGAAGCATTTTTCTTTGTTTTTTTACATTATAACACAAAAAAATTTGTATTGCAATGTTTTTTTGAATGAAAATAATTTTATATCATATCTTCAAACTCTTTGCTTTCAGCGCCAAGCGGCTCGTTTTCGCTTGCGTAGCGTGCCGCAGGGTAGGCGGCAAAGAGCGCGCGTGCTTTTTCGTTGCCTGCGAAATCTTCGCTTATTTCCTCCGGTGTGCGCGAAATGTCGAGCTTGTAGCCTCGCTCTATCTTCTTTTTTAAAAATACGGTGTATATATACCGTATTTTTTCTTTTTCCGTGGTGAGCGAGCTGTATTTCGGCAGCTTTGCTTTGCTTTTCTTTTCCGTTTGTGTTTTTGTGGCTTTGAAAAGCTCGAATTTTATTTGAAATTCGTCTTTTTTTCCCGAGGTGTAGATTTTATCCTCGTCTTTGCCCGTAAGGTATTTGAGCTTATCGGAAATATTTTTGTAAAGCTTGGCGAAAAATTTTTGCAGGGGACCGAATAGCTTTTTGCCGAATCGTATTTCCTTAAGAAAGTCTATGAGCATCTTAAAGAAAACTACAGCACACCCCGTAAAGCCTGCGGCGGAAAGAATGCGCACCTCCTGCGCCTTTACAACGCCGTAAATTACGGCGCATATCACGGCTACTACAAAAGAAATTATACTCGCCAGCAAATACAGGTGTTTTTTCTTTTTCATAGCGCACCTCCGAGGTTTATTATGCAAACGTCGTTGCCTGCACGGCGCAAAAGCTCTGTTTTGGCGCCGATGCTTTCGTCCACATACGTGGTGATAAGTATATATTGTGTGTTTTCCGTATTAAGGCTTACATAATGTGAAAGCAGGGCGGAAAAAGACATCCCGTCTGCGAGCTTCATTTTTGCCATACAGTCCATTATATCGAGAAAGTGGTGCTTTCCGCTGTTCATTTTATATGTAAGAAAGCGTTCTTTTCCTTCGCATTCGCAGTTAGCGGCAAATCCTATTCTGCCGCCTGCCTTTTCCGCTTCGTTAAGCGCCGTGGCGGCGACGGAAAGCGCGTCTTCCATGATTTTTTCATTTGCCTCCACGGTCATAAACTCGTCCCAGTCCACGTGGAAGTTTAGGCATACCACAAAGCTGTAGTTCCTGCAAAAATCGTAGCTGTTCACCTTTAGGGGGGAAGCGGAATATGCGCTGCGTGCCGTGGATTTGTAGTTTATTTGGCGCATAGTGTCGCCGTAGCGGTAATCGCGTATACCTGCAAGCGAAAAAGGGTCGCTTATAAGCGCACGGCTTGTTATATGCTCGCCTACCATTGTGGTAACGGCAGGGAGCACGGGCGCATTTTGCGAAATTTCGGGATATACCGTGAGTGCTATCGGTGCATCGAACGTTATGGGGCTGCCGTTTGCAAAAACGGAAACCGTATCCAGTGTGTAGACACCGCGGCGGTGGCACGTTATTTTGTGAGTGCGCTTTATCTGCATAAAAGGCAGCAGATGTACGCGGCTTACGAAATGCTGCATTTCCTTATCGTTGCGCTCTGCGCCGTCTATGGAAAGCCCACGGTACAGGTAGCCCTCTATATCCACGAAAAACAGCGGAAAAAGTGTTTTATTATAGACCGTTTCCGTCATATAGACGTAATCGCCGGCAAACGCCGCTTTTTCGGAAAATTCGCGCGTGTAGCGGAGCTTGGAAATAGCAACGGCGCGCAAAAGCTTCAGCAAGCGGTACAGCCCGTAGGCGAGCGCGACAAACGGCAGTATTTTAAGCACCGTTACAATGAAAAGTATAATTTTTTCGCCCATAGCTTTATGCGCGGTCAAACGCGGCTTCCGTGGGTACGGGTGTGGCGGCGAGTATTTCTTCAATAATGCCTTTTGCGGCGTCTTTTTTCAGTTGCTCCGAGCCCGTGAGCACCAAACGGTGCGCGAGCGTGGGCACGGCGGCTTTTTTTACGTCGTCGGGCAAAAGATAATTTCTGCCTGCGAGCAGGGCATAGCCTTTAGCTACTTTTAGGAGCGCTATGGCGCCGCGAGGGCTCACACCGAGCAGAACGCCTGCCGCACTTCTCGTGCGCTCTGTGAGCACGGAAATGTAACGCAGCAGGTCGCGGTGCGCGAATATTTCCGCGTGCGCCTCCATGCAGGCGAGTATATCCTGCGCTTCTGCAACGGCATCTGCGCCCTTTACTTCGGAGCTTGCACCGAAGCGAGCGAGAATTTCCACGTTATCCTCTACGGTGGGGTAGCCGAGGCTCGTTTTCACGAGAAAGCGGTCGAGCTGTGCTTCCGGCAGGGGGAACGTACCCATGTTTTCCACGGGATTCTGCGTTGCCACGACCATAAAGGGCGAGGCGAGCTTGTACGTTTTGCCGTCTATGGTCGCCTGGCGTTCCTCCATACATTCCAGCAAGCCCGATTGCGTGCGCGGCGTGGCGCGGTTTATTTCGTCGGCGAGCAGAATGTTTGAAAAAACAGGGCCGGGGATAAACTCAAATTCCGATTTCTTCATATTGAAAAAGTTTATGCCCGTTATGTCGGAGGGCAGGAGGTCGGGGGTAAACTGAATACGCCCGAAATTACAGCTTACAGAAGCCGCAAGGCTTTTTACAAGCATTGTCTTGCCAGTACCGGGAACGTCCTCCAGCAGCACGTGTCCGCCCGCAAAAAGGGATATCAGCATAAGGTCTATTGCTTCGTCGTTTCCGACTATGGATTTTTTGATATTGTTCTTTATGGAGCTTATTATTTTCTGTGTTTCCATGGGTAAATCCTTTCTTGAAGTGCCATATATAAACAGTATATCATATTTTTTTTACAAAGAAAAGGGTATAGATAAAAAACTGTTGACAAATATGCCTCTTTTTGTTATAATTTGCACATAAAATTAATGAGACAATGCAGGACGTCCTGCATTGTTATGGGCAAATGCCCATAACAACAATATCTTGAAGGGAGGCGGACGAAAATGAAAGAAAAATATGTACCCGCAGAAATGGAAATCATCAAATTTGAAGCAGAAGACGTTATAAGAACAAGCGGCATCGGTGGCATTGATAATGAAACAGAACCCGATTGGAACTAAAACATTAAAAAGGAGAATTCTATGAAAAAGAAAAGCTTAATTGCGATTGTGCTCGTTATGTTGCTTGTTTTATCGATTTTTGCATTTGCAACGGAAACAACAGAAACAACAAGCACATTGAAAATTGCCGCGCAAACCCTTTCTCTCGAAGAAGATGTGCGCGTAAACTTTTACGTATCTTTTTCCGAAGATATAACGCCTTCGGAAATAAAACTTCTGGTTTGGGAAGGTGCGACTGAAAACACAGATTACACAAAGGCTACAAAGGATACTGCGGGCGCGGTAACTCTTTCCGTTGCAGATACTCGCGAGATTGACGGAACAGAATATAAATTGTTCCAATACTGCGATTTAGCGGCAAAGGAAATGGGCAAAACGCTTTATGCGCGCGCATATTATGAGGTGGATGCCAACACTATTGTGTATAGCGATACTTTGCGTTATAGCGTCGTGCAGTACCTCGATAGCCAATATAAAAAAGCCGAAGTGGAGAATACAAATTCAACCCCCACAGAGTATATGAATTTGCTTTCTTCCATTCGCGCGTATGGTGCGGCGGCACAGGCTTATTATGCTACAAAGAACGAAAGCACGGGTGTTTCCGTTTCCAATGAGTTATACACCATCACGGTTACGGGCGGCACGCTTGCCGATGGTTTTGCCACGGGCAAATTCCTTAATGGTGCCAGCATAACGCTCACGGGTGCTGAATATTTCCACTGCGGCACGGAGCGCCTTGAAAACAACACGGTTACAGTAAGCGCAGATGCGGAATATGTGGCTTGCACGCGTGAAAGCGGTTCTTGCAACGCTTGCGGATATATAGATGCCACCGCTATGACCGCAGACGAGCTGAAAGCCGCAGTGGCAGCTCAGCTTGCTACAGGCGAAACTGATCTTGAAGTCACTCTCAAACCCGATGCCCCTGCCGAGATGATTACCGCTATCCGCCGTGCCATCTGCGACACCGAGGGCATTGCCGACGGCAGTATCCACCTCACTCTGGGGGGTGTGACTTCGATTCCCGGTACTACCAACTGGGACGGTGTTGCTTTTGGCCCCGGCGACATATATGATGAAGCCGGAAAAATTGTAGATCAGGAACTCGTTACCCAATTGGCATCTATCAATCTCCCCGATGTGACAGAAATTGGTGCTCAGGCGTTTTATTTTTGTGAAAATCTGGTTTCTGTCTCAGCTCCCAAGGCGCAGACAATT
>JAFTLJ010000008.1 GCA_017456005.1 Clostridia bacterium
ATGACACATGAGGAAGCGGCTGTGCACCTCGCGCGCGACACAGCGAAATCTTATGCGGATTTCCCCTTTATGATCTACCAGATACAGACAAAATTCCGCGATGAGCCCCGTTGCCGCGGCGGTCTTATCCGTGTTCGTGAATTTACAATGAAGGACGCGTACTCCTTCCATACTTCTCAGGAGGACCTTGAGCAGTATTACGACCTCTGCTACAAGGCATATGAGCGAATTTTCGCACGCGCAGGCGCGAAAAACGTTATCGGCGTTAAATCTGACTCCGGTATGATGGGCGGCAAAATTTCCCACGAGTTTATGCTTCTCACGGAAATCGGCGAAGATACGCTCGCTATCTGCCCCGAATGCGATTATAAAGCTAATATGGAAGCCGCAGATTGCGTTGTTGAAAACGTACAGGAAGAACCTGCAGAACTCACAAAAGTTCACACACCGAACGCAAAAACAATCGAAGACCTTTCAAAATTCCTTTCTATCGACGATAAGAAGCTTTGCAAGGCGGTTGTTTACCAGAAGAATAAGGACGACGCTTACGTTATCGTATTCGTTCGCGGCGACCTCGAAGTAAACGAAACGAAGCTCCGCAACTACCTCAAAGAAGAAATCCACCCCGCATTCATCACGGAGGAAAGCGGCATTGTGGAAGGCTTTATCGGTCCTATGAACTTGCCCAAAAACGTAACCGTTGTGTTCGATGCCTCCACAAAGGGCCTTGCAAACACGGTTTGCGGCGCAAACGAAGTGGACTACCACTATGCAGGATTTAATATCGAGCGCGACTACGGCAAGGTTGATTACGTAGACGTTGCAAAGATTTACGAAGGCGCTATCTGCCCCAAATGCGGCAAACCCGTGATTACGATAAGCCGCGGTATAGAAGTGGGCAACATCTTCCAGCTCGGCACAAAATACACAGAGTCTATGGATATGACTTACCTCGATGCAGACGGCGTGGCAAAACACCCGATCATGGGTTGCTACGGTATCGGTGTAGGCAGACTTGCCGCTTCCATTTGCCAGGAAAGCCACGACAAGTTCGGCCCCATCTGGCCTATGTCCATCGCACCCTGGCAGGTTGAGGTTTGCAACCTCCGCCGTGATAACGAAAAGGTTAACGCTACCGCCGACAAGCTCTACGACGAGCTGACGAAAGCGGGCGTTGAAGTGCTCTATGACGACAGAGACATTCGCCCCGGCGCTATGTTCGCGGATGCCGACCTTTTGGGTGTGCCCGTGCGCGTTGTCGTAAGCCCCAAGACCTGCGACCGCGATGTTGTGGAAGTTTCCTTCCGCGACAAGAGCTTCAAAGTAGATATTGCTATCGATTCTGCTGTAGAAGAAATAGTGAAGCTTGTTAAAGCAGAGCTTGCAAAATACGATATTTAAAAAATATATAGTGAAAAAGTCCGTGTATGCGGACTTTTTCTGCTAAAGAAAACCAATATATAGTTTACCAAAGTTCCTTGTGAAACTTTCTTTTAAGAAAGTTTCGAAAAAACTTAAAATTTTAAAATCCAAAATCTGTTTTCATACCACTATATTAGTGAAAGGCAGAGAGGTGATAATATGAACTACACGGAACAGTATGCAAAAGGATATCTCGGCAAAATATTTTATTTTTGCCTTAAAAAAACAGGCAACGAACAGCACGCGGAAGAGCTGACAAGCGATATAAGCTACGAAATACTTGCCTCTTTGGCAAGGGGCAATAAACCTGCGGTGTTTTCCCACTGGGTGTGGGCGGTTGCGAAGAACGTATACGCAAAATGGGCAAAGAAAAAATATTACGCGCCCGATGCGGAAAACGAAGATATCGACGAAATGGAATATATGCTCGAATCCGAGGAGGATGTGGAAAGCGCGCTCCTGCTTTCCGAGGATTTGAAGCTGGTTCGCCGCGAGCTTGCGTTCATTCGCTCCGATTACCGCGAAATTTTGCTTGCACATTATTTTGGCGAAAAAAGCGTTTCTGTTATCTCCCGTGAGCTTGGTATACCTCTCGGCACTGTAAAAACAAAACTGCAAAACGGTAGAAAAATTTTGAAAGAAGGTATGAATATGGCACGTGAATTTGGAAAAAGAAGCTATAACCCCGAACATATTAAGTTCGTTAATAATTGCAATCATTTTGGAAAAGATGGTCAACCCTGGACTATTCTTTCTCACTCACTTTATAAAAACATATTTTTGGAGGCTTACGGCGAGCCGAAAACGGCAGAGGAGCTCTCTCTGGAGCTTGGTATAGCGCTCCCTTATATGGAAGACGAGCTCAAATTCTTGAAAAGAGAAACTTTCCTCACTTTTAAAGACGGCAAATATGAAACGGCGTTCCCCATCTTAAGCCGCGAGGCACAGCTTGCTATGCACAGCTATAACACCGGCATAACGGAGGAAGCAACAGCTCTTATTTGCGAGGCGGCAGACAAGCTTTCCGCAGCTTATGAAGAGGAAACGGGCAAGAAGCTCTGCGGCGAATATCAGAGCTATGAGGACGCAAAATGGGCGCTCGTATGCCTTATTTTCGACGAAATAAAATGCCGAGTTTGCCCGAGCAAATCAGCGCATACGAAGCGCCCCAGCGGCGGCGAATGGGACATTGTGGGCTTCGAAGACATCGATATTTACATGCCTGCATTTGTGGGTCAGCACGGAAATATGAATATTTTTTCTCAATATAAATACAATTTCCACAGAATTTGCGACAGAACACCATCTTTTCTGGAAGACAGCGAGGCGGCGTTGCTTCGCAAGCTTGCCCTTGGCGAAGCTATAGACGAAGAATGCGATGATGCAAAAAATCTTGTAAAATACGGTTATGCACGCATTGAAAACGGCAAAATGACGGCGAATATCGCAGTTTTTGAAAAGGATATCAAGATAACAAATGCCGAGGCGCTTGCAAAAATACGCGCTCTTATCGGAAGAGCAGAAGAACTTTTATCTGCATCTGCCGCAGAGGCGAAAAAGGTTTTGCTCCGCGATATTCCGGAAAGTCTTACGGGAAATGCGGCTGCGATAGATGTTATGCACAAAACGCTGATGATTGAAAAAGGGTATATTATAGAAAAGGCGCTCGAAAAAGGCTTGCTTTGCGAAAGCGAAGGTACACTTGGCGCGTGTATGATAGTTTAAAAGGAAAAGCACACGGCATCTCTGCCGTGTGTTTTCTGAATTTCAGAAAAATTTCAAAATTTTTAAATTAGAAATGCGGTTTTGTTACACTATATAAGTAAAAGCATAAAAAAGGAGGGAATATGAGCTATACTGAAATTTTTGCGCGGGAATATTTTGGCAAGGTCTTTTATTTTTGCCTAAAAAAGACAGGAAACGAACAAGATGCCGAGGAGCTGGCGAGCGATATAGGATATGAGGTTATTTCTTCGCTTAAAAATGGCGCTAAGCCTGAAAATTTCAGCGCTTGGATGTGGGCGGTGGCAAACAACGTTTGGGCAAAGTGGGCAAAGAAAAAATATTATTCCCACAACGCTTCCGAGGAAACGGAAGAGAGTGCAAGGGATGCGGAAAGCGAATTTTTGCTCGCAGAGGATCTGCGCCTTTTGCGGCGCGAGCTTGCGTTTATTCGCTCCGATTATCGCGAAATTTTGCTGGAGCACTATTTCGGGGGAAAGAGCGTTTCGGTTATTTCCCGTGAGCTCGGCATACCCCTCGGCACGGTAATGACAAAGCTGCAAAACGGAAGAAAAATTTTGAAAGAAGGTATGAATATGGCACGTGAATTCGGCATAAGAAGCTACAGCCCGGAGGAGGTGCGTTTTACAAACAGCGGCGGTATGTCGCGTAACGGGCAACCATGGGAATCGCTTTCGCACCTGATGTACAAAAACATATTTTTGGAGGTGTATAACAACCCAAAAACGGCAGAGGAGCTTTCGCTCGAGCTGGGTGTGGCGCTACCTTACATGGAGGATGATTTAAAATACCTTACAAAGCAAACCTTTCTGGAATGTAACAAAGGGAAATACGAAACAAATTTTTGCATTATAGGCAGAGAAGCGCAAAGGCAGGCAGATGCCGCCGCGCGGGAGAGCACAGCTCTGCTTACAAAGCTTTTGGAGGAGCGCACGGATTATATAAATGATGTGGCGCTAAATCACGGCAACGCATACTACGGAAATTACCAAACGTATGAGGAAGCGAAGTGGACACTTCTTATGTATGCCTTCAAAAATATGTTCGATAATGTTTGCAAATATAAAAAATGCAGTTCCCCTGTGCGCCCCGATGGCGGTGCATGGGAAATAGTTGGCTACCAGACGATAGATTTTGATTTGCCGAATTTTGTGGAATTTAATATCTCGAAAAGGATAAAGAATGCCTTTTTCGGAATGTTTCGATTTAAATACGAGGGCATTTTCGGCAAAATTCCATATTGGCTTTCCGAAAGCGAAATACGCGCGCTCGCACTATTTGTGCGTGGGCATGCTGAAGCGGCGGAAACAGAGGAGCTTGAAAAGCTGAAAAAGTACGGTTATATCCGCGAAAAATATGGCAAAGCCGAGCCTGCTTTGCTGATTTTCGATGAAAAAGAGAAAATCGAGTTTTGTGATAAAGAAAAACGCAGGCTCGAGAAGCTCGATGAGGAAATATACGATTTGCTCAAAAGTGCGCAGGAAAAAACGCTTGACATTATGCGTGTGGAAATGCCGCGAAAGTTTTTCGAAGCTCCGCGCCAATATAACCACGTTTTGGGTTGCCTTTCCATAAACAATAATTATATTTGCGAGCAGGCCCTGTGCGACGGTTATTTGAAATATGATGCGCGCACAAGCCAAACAATAGGCAATTTTATTTTTATATAAAGAGGTTTTTTATGAAAAAAACTGATTTTATAAAAGAGTTTTTCATTTTTGCAGTTTGTTTTTTATGCGCAAATATTTTTGCTGTTTTCATATATGCACAGTTTTATACGTATATACTGCGTGCTTTCGGCATAGATGGATATGCGGGGCATATCGCATATTTTGCGGGGCTTCTTGTAAGCTATTTTCATATGATGTGCGTTTTTCTGTATGGTGATACAGCTGCACGGAAAAGATTTTTTGCGTGCGGACGCAAAATTTTTCGTTCGGCTGAATTTTGGCTTGCTAACTCAGTGTTTTTTTCTATGACGCTTGCTTTTGCGCCCGATTTTGCGCTGTTTCATATAACCTCGGCATTTTTCCCCGGGCAAGCTTTCTCCTTTACTGCGAAAAAAATTATAATATCTTTCATTATGCTCTTTATAAATTTCGGGTTGCTTTTTCTTGCACAGCTTCTTGTGCGGTCGAAGTGGAGGGCAGAGGGGGAAGAAAGGGAGGATTTTTATGGCGCCGGAAAAATATTTTTGCGCGTTTTGGCGGCGTTTTTGTTCTATCTTTTCCTGTTGGGTGTGGTTATAAGATTTGCCGTTACAATGGTATTTTACACGGGCTTGTTTTTTAATATTTTTGCGTTTGCAATTCCGATTATAATAATATTTTCTGTTCTTTATGCTTTCTTTTCGCTCTTAAAACGCAGGCATTTAGAAAAA
Source organism: Clostridia bacterium (assembly GCA_017456005.1). Classification (GTDB taxonomy): domain Bacteria; phylum Bacillota; class Clostridia; order Oscillospirales; family CAG-272; genus UMGS731. The sequence continues at coordinate 5,546 of JAFTLJ010000008.1, forward strand.
AAGATAAAAGATTTGTGCCGAGGGAAAGGTTTTGGTTTTTCCGCCCGTGCACATGGGGTGCTTTGCGTGGAGGCTCACGGCAAGATTTATGCAATAAAGGTGCTGGGCGCTGTAAAAATAATAATAAACCTGTATTTTCTTCTTTCACGCAATAAGTTTTTGAAAAAATTTTCCGAAAATACTTTGGGTCGGTTTACTTTTTGTGCGGAAAGTGGGGAACGAAAAATTTTTGTGCTGTTTCATGTTTTGGGTAAGTCGCAAACGGGGCGTTTTGTGGAGAACGGAGATTATTTTGGAACCCATAGAATTTTTTACATAAATCCTTTTTTGCGTGCCTTGGAAAATGATTTTTTGGAAAGATAAAAGCAAAAACACAGCAGAGTTTAGGAGCGTTCTCATAAGGATGTTTACAAATTTCGGCAGAGAACTTGTTTTCTCTGCCGATTTTTGTTATAATAGAACTATAGAAAAGCCTCCCGGAGGGAGCCTTAAGATTCGCACCATAGAGGTACGGGCTTTGCCCAAAGCATTCGTAATGCGAGGGCGAAATCGGCAATAAATAACAATTTTTGTGAGAGGATTTTGAATAATACCATTATGGATGATAAAATACGAAATTTGTTTTTAGAGTTAAAAGTTACCGGGCAACGTTCAGCAATTTCACGTGAAAATAAACGAGAAAAAGATTTGCAACTTGTAACTCATCTTAAAACTTTTATAGAAAATAAAATTGTTTCCGATTTTGAAGATGTTGGCTTTTGTTATTGGAATATTTCTGATAATTATGCATTGCTTAGGGACGGGCATTCTCTATGCGAAAATCACAAGAATTTTTATAAACATATTATAAACGAGGACTCTTGTTATTTGTATTGGCTTGTTTGCGATGCCACTCAGAGATTCGCATTAGAAAAAGACGGATATTGCTCTTTCTGGTGGAATTTATATAGGGAAGCAGTAGAGCAAAATCTAAATAGCAAACACCATTTTGCTGAATTTAATGTTCATAGGGCGGCATTGTATTGCAATAGCAATGTGTTAGCTTCTAAAGATACTTTTGATTATGCCAAGCAAAACTATGAGAAATTTCTTGCAAAGACAGAATCAACTTCCGAAAATCTGTTTTATAATATAATATACCTTTCACTTGTATCAAAGATTTCTCATATTGATATTGATAAACTTCACAGTTTGAGTCATATGTTATTTGAATATTTATCTTACCCGGAAAGCTCTGATGATTTTCTAATAGGTGAATGGAAAAGATTTATTACACCTTTCGATAAAAAGAAGCAAGCCGTAATAGGTATTACCTCTGCCATTAATGCTTTAATTTACGGCAACGATATAAAAGCAGCAACGTCCTTGTATTTAGAGGCTTGTCATATGGGATTGCCCCAAAATCGTTATATTGAAAGAAGATTGAATGAGAGCTAAAAATATTTGTTTTTCAACCCCGCAAATTATTGTGTCTTGTTATTGATAGGTTTTAATTTATAATACACAAAACCCCGACAAAATCTGTCGGGGTTTTGTTATTTACTGCGGTACAAACCTCATCATACAGGTAAACTTTCTTACGATAAATCCGTTTTCACCTGTTGCTTTTTGCTTTATTTCATATCGCCAAAAGGTCTTTCCCCGCGTGATATTTCTTCGTCGCGTTTTTTGCGCTCTTCTTCCTCGCGGCGCGCAGCTTCTTCGTTGGCGCGGCGCTGAGCCTCGTTTTCGTCGCGGCTCTTTCTGCGCTTCTGCTCTACCATAAAGTCAAGCTCTGCCATCTCCGTGCCGTCTTCCATAGCCTTTGCAAACTCTTCATCATCCATAATTTCGTATTTGCAAAGGAAATCTGTGATGAAATCGAGCTTGTCGCGGTTGGTTATAAGCAAAGCCTTCGCTTTTGCATATGCTTCGTCGATTATCTTCTTGATTTCCGCATCGATAAGAGAAGCAGTTTCTTCGGAATAGTTCTTGCCGGAGCTGAAATCTCTGCCGAGGAACACGGTATCCTCGTCGTGGTCGGAGCCGAGGCGAATGTTGCCGATAACGTCGCTCATGCCGAGCTCCGTTACCATCTTTCTCGCCGTCTGTGTAGCGCGCATAATATCGTTGGAGGCGCCGCCGGAAACATCGCCGTAGACGATCTCCTCTGCCGCTCTGCCGCCCAGGAGCATCATAATGCGCTCCTTCAGCTCGTTTTTGTAAACGCTGTATTTATCCTCCGTGGGAGGGTTGAGCGTGTAGCCGAG
>JAFTLJ010000063.1 GCA_017456005.1 Clostridia bacterium
GCACAAAAAAGGGACGGAACGGCAATATGCGCTTCGTCCCTTTTAGCAAGACCCCAAGCATCAAATTTTAATCCGCAAAAGCAAAAAACATTATTTTTATGAAGTTCTTTGCAAAAGCTTCATTTCAAGAAAGCGGGCAAGAACGCTAAGTAATGCCGCCGGAAGTCCTGTATAGCAGTTAAACGAGCGCCGAATCGCTTCGGCTTTCATTTAAGTGCTAAACAGCTTCGGGCATTACGCAAAATAATATTAAATAATTATGGAGGCAAAAAATGTTCGAAAACTACAAAGTGTTTAACTACACATACGCAGGCAGACCTCTTACCGTAGAAACAGGTAAGGTTGCAGGTCTTGCAAACGGTTCTTGCATGATCCGTTACGGCGAAACAACTATCCTCGCTTGCGCAACAGCAAGCGCTAAACCCCGCGACGGTATCGATTTCCTTCCCCTTTCCGTTGACTACGACGAAAAGATGTACTCCGTGGGCAAAATCCCCGGCGGTTACCTTCGCCGCGAAGGCAGACCTTCCGAAAAAGCTATTCTCACAAGCCGCGTTATAGACAGACCTATCCGTCCTCTCTTCCCGAAGGACCTTCGCAACGACGTTGCGCTCACACTCACGGTTATGTCCGTTGACCAGGATTGCTCCCCCGAAATCACAGCTATGATCGGCGCATCCATCGCCCTTTCCATCTCCGATATTCCGTGGAACGGACCTATCGGCGGCGCATTCGTCGGCCTTGTAAACGGCGAAGTTGTTATCAACCCCACAGCAGAACAGCGCAAAGTAAGCGACCTCGAGCTCACGGTTGCCGCAAGCGAAAAGAAAGTCGTTATGATCGAAGCAGGCGCCAAGGAAGTTCCCGATGACGTTATGTTCGACGCTATCATGAAGGCTCATGAGGAAATCAAAGGTCTTCTCAAGTTCATCGACGGTATAATCGCTGAAATCGGCAAGCCCAAATTCGATTACCCCTCTTGCGAGCTCGACCACGAAATGTTCGACGAGATCTTTGCTTTCTGCGAAGCAGACGTTATGGAAGCGCTCGATACAGACGACAAAACTGTACGCGATGCAAAAATGCAGCCCATTCAGGACAGAATCGCTGAAACGTTCGGCGAAAAATATCCCGACCTCGCAACTGTTCTTCACGAGCTCATCTACAAAATCCAGAAGAAGATCGTTCGCCGCTGGCGCCTCGTTGACAAAAAACGTGTTGACGGCAGAGGTATGAACGACCTCCGCCCCCTCGCTTCCGAGGTTGCTCTTCTTCCCCGCGTTCACGGCTCCGGCCTCTTCACTCGCGGTCAGACACAGGTTCTCACAATCGCTACTATAGGCGCTCTTTCCGACAGCCAGCTTCTCGAAGGTCTCGACGACGAAACGGAAAAGAGATATATGCACCACTACAATATGCCCGGCTACTCCACAGGCGAAGCTAAAGCGCTCCGTAGCCCCGGCAGACGTGAAATCGGCCACGGCGCTCTCGCAGAACGTGCGCTCGTTCCCGTTCTCCCCTCTGTGGAAGAATTCCCCTATGCAATGCGCCTTGTTTCCGAGGTAGTTTCTTCCAACGGTTCCACATCCCAGGCTTCCATCTGCGGTTCTACACTCGCTCTTATGGATGCA
>JAFTLJ010000064.1 GCA_017456005.1 Clostridia bacterium
CTTGAAGACTTCTACGGCGATATGGACTTTAAGGTAGCAGGTACACACAAGGGTATCACAGCTATCCAGATGGACCTTAAGATCGACGGTCTTACACCCGAAATCATCAAACAGGCATTTGAACAGACACACAAAGGCAGAGATTACATTCTCGACGAAGTTATGCTCAAAGCCATCGCAGAACCTCGCGCAGAAGTAAGCCCCTACGCACCCAAGCTTATCCAGATGAAGATCAACCCCGATAAGATTCGCGACGTTATCGGTTCCGGCGGTAAGATCATTCAGAAGATCACAGCAGACACAGGCGCTAAGATCGATATCAACGACGACGGTACAGTTTACATTCTCGCTGTTAACCGCGATGCTGCTCAGGAAGCTAAAAACATCATCGATGCTATCGTATTCGAGCCCGTTGAAGGTTGCTGCTACACAGGTACTGTAACAAGAATCATCCCCATTGGCGCGTTCGTAGAAATCGCCCCCGGCAAAGAAGGTCTTGTTCACATCTCCAAACTTGCAAACAAGAGAGTTGCTACTGTTGAAGACGTTGTTTCCCTCGGCGATACAGTAACTGTTAAATTCCTCGGAACAGACGAAAAAGGCAGACTCAACCTCTCTATGAGAGATGCAAATAACTAAATAATGCAAAAAGAGCTTACCTTGAGTAAGCTCTTTTTTTGCAAAAATATTGCTTTTCTTCATTGTATATGATATATTTAAATACATAATAAAGATACGAGGTAAAATTCATGAAAAAATTCATTTCTATAATAGCTATTTTAATAATGCTTCTTTGCCTTGTTGCCTGCGGCGGAGAAACAGCAGGCAGTTCGGAAACGACCGGAAACACAAGCGAGGAAGAGCAATTCACAATAGTGGAACACAAAGATGACAACGGCAACATAACGAAAACAGAAACTTTCGATAAAGATGGCACGCTCATAGGCTATGTTACTTATGAATACCACGCCAACGGCAAAATGAAGCTACAAGAGCAATATGAACGCGGCGTTATAATTTCGCACGTTGAATACAACGAAAACGAAGACGTAACAAGGCAAAATTCTTATGAAAACGGTAAAATACACAGTTATACAGTAAATACGTATTACGATAGCGGAAAAATTCATACATATAGTTTTTACCAAAAAGACCGCTTGCGCATCTACAATGAATACAGCGAAAACTGTGCCTACCAAACGGACAGCCTGGGCAACAAAACCCCAATTCCGCTCAAAGGCGAAATCTATTCTTATGATGAAGAAGGCAATATAACCAGCACCGTGCTCAGCGAAAATTATGAAAACGGTAACGAAAAGCGCACAGAACGCCGCAATAGTGCGGGCAAGCCCTACAGAATTACCGAATACCGCGAAAACGGCACGCTTCTGCGCGAAACAAAATACAGCTACGAGAATAATGACGAAAGCGTTCTCTTGCAGTACACCGTAAGCGAATATTACGAAAGCGAGCCTCCGCAAGAAGATAAGGAGCAGGATAAAAAACCGGATAACGAGGAAGAAGCGGTTTCTCCCGTAAAAAAATCCGAGCTCACGTACGATGCAAACGATAACCTTATAGGGAAAGAGTTATATAACGAAAACGGGATTCTAACATACAAAGAAAATTTAAGTTTTGACCATACGCACCCTAATCAGACGTTCCGCCGCCGCGACGTATACCGTACAATAAAGGAATATTACGAAACGGGCGAAATCAAAAAAGAGTTATTCTACAACATCCGGAAAGAACTTATCCATCAGGAAGAATTTCTTGCCAACGGAACAACAACGTATGAATACAGTTTGCAGTTTAATGACAACGATGAATTGGAACGTATACATATGTTCAAAATAGAGGCAGACGGTTCACACGTGGAGCAGGAATTTGACGGAAACAATATGCTCCTGCGCAAAGAAACAAAAACGTTTTTTGCAAGCGGCAAAGAAAAATCCGAAGAAATATACGATTATTCCGAAGAAGACGGTACTATACGCCATTATCACTTTACGGAATTTTACGAAAACGGAAAAGAGAAAAAGGTATCTGCAATAGATTACGAATTCGGCGTTAAGCAGCGCGTAAGCACAGAAGAATTTGACGAAAACGGTCAACAAAAATCCAAGCTTCACGAAGATTACCGTGACGGCGTTTTGTACGATAAAACTTTATGGGAATTTGAAGATGGCTTGGTAGTAAAATCGGAGCTTGAGCGCCCCAATACAGGCGAATTGTTTGTTACGTTCCACGAATATTACGCAAGCAAAAACTTAAAGAGCGAAAAGCTTTATACAAACGGCAAACTTACAAATCACAACGAATACTACGATTCAGAGAAAGCCACCGTAAAATATCATTTTTCATACAATACACCATATCAAACGGAAGAAAGCTTTTATTCGGAAACAGAGGTTCTTTTGAAGCGTGAATACACCGATTATAATGAAAACGGCACAGTTATCAGAAAGCAAAAAACAGAATGCTACGATTCCGGTGTAGTAAAGTTCGAGGAACAAAAATTCTATTCCGAGGAAGGCAAACTCGTAAACCACGATATACACGAATATTACGAAAACGGCAACCGCAAGCACGAGGAATCGTATTCTTATGATGAAAACGGACAGCTTCGCACATCCACCGTAAGAGAATATTACGAAAACGGCCAAGTAAAAAAGTATATCCGGACAGATTATAAAAACGGCATAAAATTTCACGATACCGTTCACGAATACGATGAAAACGGAAATATAACAAACAAATAAGAACAAAGTTGACTGCGTCAACAATAAAAAACGGACTGCGTTAGAGAGTTACTCTAAAGGACAGTTTTGCAAGAATACGGTATATCTCGAAAGAGGTATGCCGTATTTTGCATTTGTGGACACAAATGCAGTGCTTGTCAGGAAAGTTGACAAATTATAGATGAACTTAAAAAAGGCTCCATTGTGTAAAGGGAGCTGACGCCGAAGGCGACTGAGGGATTGTTCTTGTGTAACTGTTGCTTTTTTACAATCCCTCCGTCACGGCAAGCCGTGCCACCTCCCTTTACACAAGGGAGGCTCTTATCAACTATCATTTAAATTTTTCACAACAAATTGAAGTTTTACTTAATTTATCTTGGGTTCAATATAATTCCTTAGAGCATATTGAATCAAATTATCAATTTGTTCCACGGTCATTAACTGCCAATTATATATATCGCTACCATACATCACAACACGTTCATAAGAATGTGTTGCATATAAGTTTGATATCTCGTGTACGGTAACATTGAAATAATACTGATCGGAAAATGCCGATTTTTGAGCATCAAATGTAAGTGCTCTTCTATTATCCAATGCCCTTGTCCACTTTGTTCCTTTTTTCTTGAATCCAAGAGGTTTAAGAGCACGAGCAAAATGAGCGAGAAATTCTTTTTGTCTTTCTTTTTTTACAGCAAGAATCTCTTCCTTGGTGTGATTTTTGTATTGCTCATAAAAATCTGAAATACTTGTTCTTGCGTTGGCTTCACTCTTTTCATCCCAAACACAAAGTATATTTCGAACTTGGCAATCATCTATATCAGCGCCATGATTTACAAACCATTCTTCGTTGCCCGCCATGTATGCAGTAGAGGCAAAGCCATACAATATGGTAATGCAACTTTCTTCATCATTTTCAAAATTAACAACAAAGGCGGTTTGTTCCGTGGCTTGACGAAAAAAATGACCGGGTTTTTGCTTGGCTTCTGAAAAACTATTTGAAACCAGTATTTCGCTGTATTTTATATAGCGTTCGCTTTTTTGCGGATGAGTCATTTTTCTTTCCTCACTTTTGTCTTTTCATATACTCGCATTCCTATTATAGCACAAAAACCGCAGAAAATCAATCTGCGGTTTCTGTTTTTTGTCGGTA
>JAFTLJ010000065.1 GCA_017456005.1 Clostridia bacterium
CGTTACAAGAAAGTTAGTACAAATCTAAAGTTACGCAGGCTCCTTCCACCGCTAACGCGGTCCCCCGTCTCGCTTCGGCTCGGTCACGCTCGGGCTCTGACACCACACCGTGGTGTCATTAACTACCCTCGCGCCGCTTCGCTACCTCTCGGAGGGAGGCTGTTCGCTATCACCATTATACCGCAAATCGGCAGAGAAAACAAGTTCTCTGCCGAAGTTTTTGTGCCTAACAATTCTCCGCTAAGAATGCAGAGAGAACACCGCGGTTTTGTTCTTTATTTTTCGCCGACAAATCCGTTTTCCACGTTTTCTTCTATAAGCGCGAGCACGGTTTCCCAAAGTGCGGGTATGCCCTTTTGCACGGGAGCCATTCTTTTGAGTATGGCTTCTTTTCCCACACCGCCCGCAAACCACGTGTCGCCTTTGTTAAGGCAGTTTGCAAGGAATGGCTGCAGCCTGTCGAGGCTTATGGCATAGAGCGCGTCTGCGCTTTCCATAGCGTCAAACTCCTCCCAAAGCGCGCGGAGCTCTGCCCCGTTTTCGAGCATTGCAAAGAGCCTGTCTGCCGCCTTTGCTTCGCGCTCCTTTTTGGTAAGGTTCGCCGCCTTGTCGTAGGCGAAGGTATCGCCCGCATCTATTTCCACAATATCGTGCACGAGAAGCATCTTAAGCACGCGCAGAAGGTCCACGCCCTCGGGCGCATATTTTTCGAATGCCAGCGCCATAAGGGCTATGTGGTAGGAATGTTCCGCATCGTTTTCGTGCCGCGAACCGTCAAAAATGGAAGAGCGCCTGAAAACGCTCTTCATTTTGTCCATCTCTATTGTGAATTCTATTGCGCGCGCAAGATTTCCGTCTTTCGGTAATATCATACGCCGGAGTAAGCCGCAAAGCCGCCGTCTACGGGCACAACAACGCCGTTTACAAAGCCGGAAGCGTTGTTATCGCAGAGCCAGAGGAGCGTACCTGTGAGGTCTTCGGGTGTGCCGAAGCGGTTCATAGGTGTGTGAGCAAGGATCTTCTGGCTTCTTTCCGTATACGTGCCATCGGGGTTGATAAGGAGCGCCTGGTTCTGGTTTGTTACGAAGAAACCGGGAGCAATAGCATTTACGCGAATGCCCACTTTGGAGAAGTGAACTGCGAGCCACTGTGTAAAGTTGGAAACAGCCGCTTTCGCGCCGGAATATGCAGGGATTTTTGTAAGCGGACGGAAGCTGTTCATGCTGGAAATATTGATGATGATAGCGCCCTCTTTTTTAGCCATATCGCGCGCAAATACCTGTGTGGGGATAAGCGTGCCGAGGAAGTTGAGGTTGAAAACGAACTCTACGCCTTTGGGGTCGAGGTCGAAGAAAGTTGTGATACCTTCGATGCCGTCTACATCTTCGGGGAAGAGGTATTCTTTCGTTGTTGTGCCGCGAGGGTTATTGCCGCCTGCACCGTTGATGAGGATATCGCAAGTGCCGAATGCTTCGAGAACCGTGTTTCTTGCCGCTTCAACGCTTTCACGTTCGAGAACGTTTGTTTTAACACCGATAGCCTTGCCGCCGTCTGCCACGATTTCGTCGGCAACTTTTTTTGCCATTTCTTCGTTGAGGTCGAGAATTGCAACGGATGCACCGCAAGCCGCTATGGTTTTTGCAAAGCCTGCGCAAAGCACGCCCGCACCGCCCGTAACAACGCAAACTTTATTTGTAAGGTCAATGTTGAAAGGAAGTTTCATTTTATTTTCTCCTTGATTTTTATATATTTTTTGTTTTTTATTTCGTTTTATTCTTAAAGAGAGGCCAAAATTTCATAGAGCTCGTCTACCGTATCGGCAATTTTGTGTGCGCCTGCCGCCACAAGGTCTTCGCGCTTAGTATAACCCCATGAAACACCTATCGTATGCATACCTGCCGCAATCCCTGTTTTCATATCCGTAACGGAGTCGCCCACATACGCCGCATCTTTGGGGCAAACGCCCATTTTTTCCGCTGCCAAAAGTGCGCCCATAGGGTCGGGCTTGGGAACTATGCCATCGGGGCCCATAAGAACCTCAAACGCATCTTCGCCGTAGAGTTTTATTGCAATTTTCTTTACGTAATCTGCCATTTTGTTGGAATAAATTGCGAGGTGAACGCCGTTTTCCTTGAGTTTTGCCAAAAGCTCGGGTAAACCTTCGTAAATGCAGGTTTTTTCGATATAATGCTTTGCATATGCATCAACGTATATCTGCATAGCTTTTTCGATTTCTTCTTCCGTGCGTGTACCGCCAAGTCCACCCTCTGCAAAGCCGCGAAGCGATGCGTTTATAAAGGAAGTCATCTGCTCCAGCGAAATGGGGCCGAGGCCGAAAGCCGCGCGCATATCGTCTATGGAAGAGCGCAGATCGTCAAAAGTATTGGCAAGTGTGCCGTCGAGGTCGAATATTACAGCTTTTATCATTATGTAAATCCTCTTTTTAAAATATTATATATATATTTTATCACGATTTGCGGGAGTGTGTCAATAGCGACCGCAGGAAAAATGCCCGTTTACTATGTAATATTGTAATGAAAATAATCATTTCAATTGACAAATCAGTGCATATATGGTATATTCTTATTAGAAAAACACATATTTGAAAATCATCTCAAAAGAATAAATTTATACTCTTCCGAGGTGATTTTAAGGAGTGAAAATGAAAAAATTATTTGCAATTTTACTTATATCGGTAACTATTACCGCGCTTGTGGCATGCAGTAGTATAAATATAGGAGAAAGCGCTTCCGGCATAACTGGATCAAGTACAGCAAGTATGTCAAATACGACAAGTACATCAGCTACGACAAGCACATCAGCTACAACAAGCACATCAGCTACCGCTATAACCACTGGAAGTTTAAAATATTCCATAAATGACGATGGCAAAACATGTACTATTACAGGTATCGGCACTTACAAAAACAGTAATGTTGAAATTCCCTCCGCTATAGGCGGATATACCGTTACTTCTATCGGTAAAAAGGCTTTTTACAATCTAAATATTACAAGTGTAACCATTCCTGGCACCGTTACATCTATTAACGATTACGCATTCGACAATTGTCATAGCCTTACCAATATTACTATTTCCGAGGGTGTTTCTTCTATCGGCAAAGGTGCATTCAACGATTGCAGATTCCTTGCCGATATCACATTTCCCAATAGCATTACTTACATTGGTGATTATGCGTTCAACAATTGTTCCAGTCTGTCCAATATAACCATTCCCGGTAGTGTTATATCTATTGGCGAAAGTGCATTCGAAGATTGTTCAGGTCTTATCAGCATCACTATTTCCGAGGGAGTTACTTTTATTGGCAAAAATGCATTCCTAAATTGTAAAAACTTCAAGAGCATAACTATTCCAAGCAGTACTGCGTCTATTAGTGAAGGTGCGTTCAAAAATTGCTCAGAGCTTATCAGCGTTATTATTTCCGACGGAGTTACTTCCATTGGTGATTATGCATTTGATAGTTGCAGAAATCTCATCAGTGTTACTATTCCAGACACTCTCACTTCCATCGAGAAAGGTGCATTCAAAAATTGCTTGAAACTTGCCAATATTAATATTCCTGACGGAGTTACTTCTATTGGTGATTACGCATTTTCTTATTGTTACGCCCTTCCCAGTGTTAATATTCCTGATAGTGTTACTTATATTGGCGATTACGCATTCAGAGACTGCAGCAGTTTTACAAATATAACTATTCCCAATAGCATTACTTCTATCAGAGAAGGCGTTTTCTATTGTTGCGGAACTCTATACAATATCACTATCCCGAATAGCGTTACTTACATTGGTGATTACGCATTACATTGTTGCGGTTGCCTTACAAATATAACATATACAGGAACTACGACAGAATGGGAATCAATAACCAAAATCAGCAATTGGGATGAAAACGCATTCGATTACGTAATTATCTGCACAAACGGCACCATAATAAAATAATCCGTATTCCCCGCACTTTGCGGGGAATATTTTTCTGTTTTTAAGCAAGATATATAACCCAGCATCTGCATATTCCGAAAAAGTAAGAACGCTCCAATACTTCAAAATACCGCCGCACAATGTGTTGACTTTGCGGTAAAATTGTGTTATTCTTATTTACATAAAATCCAAATAAACGATACGGAGCTAAAAAAATGAGCCATTTTGCCAAAACATTTTTTGCTGATACAGATAAATTTTACAACGCCGAAACAGACGAGCTTTCAGAATATTTTTACGAAAAACTGCCTACCGTTTCCGAAGAACGCCGTGCGCGCGTGGAGCGTGTGCGCAAAAACAGTGCAAAAGCAGAGCTTCTCGCCGCCGAAATAGTGCGTGACTACGCGCTGAAAACGGTTTTCGGCATAGAACACGTCGAAACGGAAACAGGCGAGTTCGGCAAGCCCTACCTCAAAGGCGAAAAAGATAAATTTTTCAATATTTCCCACAGCGGCAGGATAGTTGCCTGCACCGTTTCCGACGTGGAATGCGGGCTGGATATAGAATGCTTCGACCATCCGCACGATATGATGAACGTAGCCGGCAGATTCTTTTCCACACAGGAGCAGAGCGCCATTATGCTTTCTCCCAATCCGATAGAGGCTTTCTGCCGCCTTTGGACAATACGCGAAAGCTACGTTAAAATGCGCGGCACGGGCTTTTCCATGGGGCTTAAAGCGCTTAAATGCGGTTTTAGTCGCGGCAAAGCGTCTATGTTTGTAAACGAAATATACCAGCAGGATGCAAAATTCCAAGAATTTCGAAATATCTACCGTTACCGTGCGTGCATCTGCACCAAGGGCGAGGTAGAACACGAAGTCGAAAAAATAGAAATTTAAGGTAAAAACACCCTTCGGGGTGTTTAATTCTGCATTCCGCACTCTTCATTCTGCATTCTAAAAAGGTGATTATTTTGCAAAAAGAAAACAATACTTTTAAAAAATCCGTAAAAGCGGCTTTTATTTCCTCCATTCCCATAATGGCGGGTTACATAATGCTCGGTATGGGCTTCGGAATACTGCTGAGCGAGCAAAATTACGGCCCTCTTTGGGCGCTGCTTATGAGCGTTACGATGTACGCAGGCTCTATGCAGTACGTGGCGGTAGACCTGCTGGCAAGCGGCGCAACGCTTATAAACACAGCTATTATGACGGTTATGGTAAATGCCCGCCACCTTTTCTACGGCATTTCTATGATAGATAAATACCGCGGCGCCGGCAAAAAGAAATTTTATATGATATTCGGGCTTACCGACGAAAACTACTCTCTGCTCTGCGACGCAAAAGTGCCCGATGGGGCAGACAAGCACACGTACGGCTTTTTCGTGACACTTTTCGACCACTTCTATTGGATAACGGGCTGTGTGCTGGGCGCGGTTATAGGCACGGTGCTCCCGTTTGAATTCAAGGGCGTGGAATTTGTGCTTACAGCGCTTTTTGTGGCTATCTTCACAGAGCAGTGGCTTTCCACCAAAGACCATGTGCCCGCCATGATCGGTGCAGGCTCTACGGCGCTCTGCCTCGTTATCTTCGGCAGCGAAAACTTCCTTATCCCATCTATGCTCGCAATAACGCTCGCATTTATGGTGCTGCGCTTTGTAAGAAAGGAGAAGAAGACCGATGGCGAATGAACAAATCATACATTCCCTGCTTATAATAGCCGTATGTGCCGTGGTAACTTTTGCGCTTCGCGGCGCACCGTTCCTCATTTTCGGCGGAAAACGCGGAACTCCTGCTTTTGTTTCGTGGCTGGGCAAGGTTCTGCCCTATGCCGTTATGGGCATGCTGGTGGTATACTGCCTGAAGGACGTTTCTTTTCTTTCAGCTCCATTTGGGCTTCCCGAACTTGCCGCTTGTGCGGTAGTGGTGTTACTGCACGTTTGGAAGCGCAATTCTCTGCTAAGCATAGGTGTGGGCACGGTATTCTATATGGCAATAGTAGCGTTTATTTGAAGCCTTCCCCGAACGGGGAGGCTTTTTTAATATAAAATTTACAATAGTTTTCTCTTTTTCCATTGCATTATAAAGGAAATTGGAGTAAAATAATATTGATTAGATAAAATTAAAGGAGGCATCAGATGCAGATCATCAGAAAAGAAATTTTCGACGGCATTGCTCTTACAGCGGTGAAAACAGACAAATTCAAATTCAACCGCATTTTTATAGATTTCATCGTTCCGCTTACACGCGAAAGCGCGGCGCAAAACGCGCTCTTTCCCGACGTGCTCGCGCGCGGCACGGAAAGCTTCCCCGGGCTTTTGGCTGTGCAGAAAAAGCTTTCCTCTCTCTACGGCGCAGATATAGACACTTATGTTGGCACAAGCGGCGAGGCACACATAATAACCATTTTTGCAAAGCTTTTGAAGGATAAATACACACTCGGCGGCGAAAGCATAACGGCGGAAATGAACGGGCTTTTAGCAGAGATAGTGACAAAGCCGCAAACAGAAAACGGCATTTTCCTTTCCGAATACGTAGAAAGCGAAAAAGAAAAGCTTATAAACGATATAGCGGCTCAAATAAACGATAAAGATTCCTTTGCGCTACACCGCGCAATAGAGCTTATGTGCGAAAACGAGGCTTGGGGTGTTTCCGAGCTCGGCAAGCCCGAGGACGTGGAAAAAATAACCCCTGCTTCTCTCTATGAGCACTACAAATATCTTCTTTCCCACGCGCAGATAGAGGTTTTCACCGTTGGTGAATTCCCCGAAGGCACGGAAGAAGCGCTCGTACGAGAAATTTTCGGCGGTATAGAGCGCGGAAAAACGCCTGATTATTCCACAAAAATCGTAAAAACCGTGGAAAAAGTAAAAACCATACGCGAACACCAGGAGCTTAAGCAAGGCAAGCTCGTGCTCGGCTTCCGCACGGGAATAGGCGGATATGAGGAGGATTACAACGTGCTGCGCGTGCTGAACTGCGTTTTCGGCAGCGGAACACAGTCTAAGCTCTTCCTTAACGTGCGCGAAAAGCTCTCGCTCTGCTACCACTGCTCCTCCCGTATATATACAAAGGGCGTTATGATGGTTACAAGCGGTATAGAGCCCAAAAACTACGAAAAAGCGAAAAACGAAATTCTCTCCCAGCTTGATGAAATAAGAAAAGGCAATATTTCCGAAGAAGAAATGTCCAGCGCGAAAAAACGCTTGCGCAACGCTATGCTTTCCGCAAGCGACAGCCCCGAAGCGCTCCACTCCTGGTATGCCAACAACCGCGTTTTCGGCGTTACGGACACACCGGAAGAAATAATAGCGAAAACGGAAGCCGTAAGCAAAGAGCAAATAGTTGCGGCGGCGCAGAAAATCGTGCTCGACACAGAATATTTCCTTTGCGGAACGGAGGGTAAGGCATGAATATAACTATTAAGGAAAACGCTCGCGTAGGCGAAAAATATTACTACGCCAAGCACAAATCGGGCCTTGATATATACCTAATACCGAAAAAAATGAGCTCTGCCTACGCGCTCTTCTGCACGCGATACGGCGCTGTGGATAACTGCTTTAAGTTAGAAGGCGACGCAGAGCTTACGCGCGTGCCCGACGGCATCGCGCACTACCTCGAACACAAGATGTTCGAAAACGAAGACGGCATAGATACCTTTGCACGCTTTGCAAAATATGGCGCGAGCGCGAACGCATTTACATCTATGGACGTTACGGCATACCTTTTCAAATGTACGGAAAATTTCGGGGCAAACCTCGAAATTTTGCTGGACTACGTAACAAGCCCCTACTTCACCCCCGAAACGGTGGAAAAGGAGCAAGGCATTATCGCCCAAGAAATACGCGGGCGCGAGGATTGGCCCGAAATAGCGCAGTATATGAACCTTCTGCGCGCGATGTATAAGGATTCGCAAACAAAACTGAACGTAGCGGGCACGGTGGAATCCATACGCGAAATAACGGCAGAAACGCTCTATAAATGCTACGAGGTTTTCTATAACCTTTCCAATATGTTCCTCTGCGTTTCGGGCGACGTTACGATGGAAGAAATTTTTGCCGCGGCAGACAAAATACTGCCCGTGCAGGAAGAAAAGAAAATAATTCGCCACTATAACGAGGAGGGCAAGGACATAGTTAAAAGCTATGTAGAGGAAGAATTTGAGGTTGCGAAGCCCATGTTCCTCGTGGGCATAAAGGACGTGGCAAAATGCGAAAGCAAGCGCGAGGAAACGAAGCGTGGGCTTGCTATGCAGCTGATAACGGAAACACTTTTCGGCTATTCTGCAGAATTTTCCGTTGAGGTTTACGAAAGTGGGCTTATAGATGAGCTTGACGCAGGCTATCACCGCGGCAACACGGGCGCACACTTCACTTTCGGCGGCGAAAGCGACGATATAGATGCGGCTTACAAAAAATTCGTGGATTATATGGAAGAGGTAAAGCGCACGGGGCTGGACGAAGAAGCCTTCGAGCGCGCGCGCCGCATGCGCTATGCATCCTACGTGCGTAGCTTTGAAACCACAGATATCGCAGAAACCTTTGCTATGTCGCTTATAAAGAATATAGATTGGTTCGATATCGGCGATATTATGGCGGAAATAACCGTAGAATACGCAAACGCGCTGGTACGTGAGATTTTCGAAAAAGAATATTACGTTCTGAGCGTTATAAATCCCATAAGCAAGGAGGAAGAATAATATGGGAAAATTTATTTCCAAAATCTCCTTTCCGGGGCTGGGCATACCCGAATTTTCCGTAGACCGTGTGGCTTTTGAAATAAAAATAGGCAGCCTCACTCTCGCTGTAACTTGGTACGGTATGATAATTTGCCTTGGCATAATTCTCGCTTTCTCCTACGTGGTGTACCGCGCAGGGCAAGCGGGCATAAGCTTCGATTCCCTGCTCGATTTCGCACTGTTTACAGTTCCGCTCGCTATAATAGGCGCGCGCCTCTACTACGTTATCTTCAACCCCGGCAGCTTTCACTCTCTGTACGATATAATCGCCATATGGGAGGGCGGACTTGCCATATACGGGGCGATAATAGTGGGTGCTATAGTAGTTTTCTGCGTGGCGAAATATAAAAAAATATCGTTTATGCTTATGGCAGATATGGCGGCACCTGCGGTCATGCTCGGCCAGCTTATCGGCAGATGGGGCAACTTTATGAACGGCGAAGCCTTCGGCGGCGAAACCACACTTCCCTGGCGCATGGGCGTTTGCAACCGCCTTACAGATTTTGAAACGCTCTACGTTCACCCCACATTCCTTTATGAATCGCTTTGGAACCTTACGGGATTTATTCTTATCAATATTTTCTATAAGAAAAAGAAGTTCCGCGGCGAGGTTATGTTCTGGTACTTTTCCTGGTACGGCCTTGGCAGGGCGTTCATAGAAACCCTGCGCACAGACTCGCTCTATCTCGGCAATACGGGTATTCGCGTTTCCTCGCTCGTGGGTGCAGTCTGCGTGCTCGTTTGCGTGCCGATAATCGTATTTTTGCGCGTGCGCTACGGCAAAATGGCAAAAGCAGGGCTTATTTCCCGTGCTGTACCCGCGGATATAACAGTACTTCTCGGTATAACGCCCCCGCCCGCGCTCGCGGAAGGTCCCGAAACAGTGGAAATAGACCTTGCGGAGGCTATGGCAGAAAAAGAAAATATAGCCCGCACAGCAAAAGAAGACATTTTTACAACAAAAGAAAATAACACAGAAAACGCCGAAAACGGCGACAAGGAGGAATAAAAATGGCAAATATCATCGACGGCAAAAAAATCTCCGCCGACATTCGCGGAGAAATAGCGGCAGAAGTTGCGGAAATGAAGAAAAACGGCACCACACCCGGTCTTGCGGTTATCATCGTGGGCGAAAACCCCGCTTCCAAGGTTTACGTACGCAACAAGGGCAAGGGCTGCGCGGAGGTTGGTATGTACTCCGAGATCATCGAAATGAAAGAAGAAACTTCCGAAAAAACTCTCATCGCAAAAATAGCGGAACTCAATGCAAGAAGCGATATTCACGGCATTCTCGTTCAGCTTCCCCTGCCCAAACACATAAACGAACGCGCTGTTATAGAGGCTATTGACCCCAAAAAGGACGTAGACGCGTTCGCCCCCGTTAACATAGGCGAAATGATGCTGGGCACAGCAGACTTCCTTCCCTGCACGCCCGCAGGTATTATGGAGCTGCTTGCCAGAAGCGGTGTTTCCGTTGTTGGCAAAGAATGTGTGGTTATAGGCAGAAGCAATATCGTGGGCAAACCCATAGCACAGCTTCTTTTGGCCGCTAACGGCACGGTTACCATCTGCCATTCCAGAACGCGCGACCTCGCAGAGGTCACACGCCGCGCAGACATACTCGTTGTGGCAATCGGCAAGGCAGATTTCGTAACGGGCGATATGGTCAAAGAAGGCGTTGTGGTTATAGACGTTGGTATGAACCGCAAAGCAGACGGCAAGCTCACGGGCGACGTAGACTACGCCTCCGTAGAGCCCAAGGCAAGCTACATCACCCCCGTTCCCGGCGGTGTCGGCCCCATGACTATTACAATGCTTCTCAAAAATACGCTCACAGCGGCAAAAAAGCAGAGCAAATAAGGTAAGTAAGATAGAAAAACAGCACCTTTAGGCTCCTTCTCATAAGGATGTTTACAAATTTCGGCAGAGATGTTGTTTTCTCTGCCGATTTGTGTTATAATAGGTGCAACGAAAAGCCTCCCTCCGAGAGGTAGCGAAGCGGCGCGAGGGTAGTGAATGACACCACGGTGTGGTGTCAGAGCCCGAGCGTGACCGAGCCGAAGCGAGACGGGGGACCGCGCTAGCGGTGGAAGGAGCCTGCGTGACTTTGAGCTTAGATAAACTTTATAGTAACGCACTCTCCCTCAGTCAGCTTCGCTGACAGCTCCCTCCCGGAGGGAGCCTTTGGACGTGCGCAACTTTAGGGGTATGGGCTTTGCCCTATGCCTTTGTAATACAAAGGCGAAACTGGCGATAAAACGGAACGATAAATTAAGAATTTGACGAGGTAGTAATATGGCAAACTATAGTATTTGTGGTATTGATTGTGATCTATGTAGATTCAAAACTGAACAAAACTGCAAGGGTTGTAAAACAATTAAAGGCAATGTGTTTTGGGGCGAATGTGATTTATATAAATGTAATTCACAAAAAAATCAAGAACATTGCGGAAAATGCTCTCAATTTCCTTGTAACACATTGAAAGAGTGGGCTTCGTCTGAAAATCCTGAAAGAATAGACAATTTGAGAAAACTATAAATTTCAATTTATCGAACAGAGCAAAATTAACGCCGGCAGATTTTCTGTCGGCGTTAATTTTGTTTATAGCATAACAAAGTTTTCTTATACGTAGCGGAGACCTGCGATCTTGCGTGGTACCGTGTGTTAGGCAAACTTCCTTATGAGAAGCACCCTTTCGGTACTGTTTTTTGCGTTTTTATACTTCTACGGTATATTCGCCCGCTGTAAATTCGCGCGCGCTATCGCCTATATAGAGCGTGCCAACAGTACCCGAAGGAACCGTGAGGCTCACAAGCGTTTTGCCGTCTTTCTTCTCGAATCCGCAAGCCGCCTTGCCGTACGGTGTGTTCACGCTCGCATATGCGTGCGTAAGCTCCGTATAGACTGCGGGGCGGAAATCTATTCTTTCGTATCCCGGCGCGGCGGCGGAAATGCCGCCAACGTATTTGTGGAAGAAGGCAGAAACAGAAGAAAACATATGCTGGTTGCGCGAACCGCCGCCGTTCCAACATTCAAAGAGCGTGGTGGCACCCATATCGAGCCAAACCTTCATGCTGGGATAAGTGGGGTTGGTCAGCATTTTTATAACAAGGTCTGCCCTGCCGTATCTGCCGAGCGTTTCCACCACGGCTTTGCAGCCGAGTATGCCGAAATCGGGGTGGTAGCCCTCGCGCGCTACCTGCTCTGCCAGCTTTTCCACAAGGTGGGGGATTTCTTCCTCGTTTGCAAGCCCGTGGTAAACCATCATCGCCGTAGCGCTCTGGCAATCGCCGTAAACGGTATATGTTTCGGCATCGAAGAATTTTTCCCTGAAAGCCTCTTTTATCTTGCCTGCCAGCGCCGCGTATTTTTCCATATCTCCGTCAAAACCGAAGATATCGGCATATTTTTCTGCCATTTTTGCGGCACTGTGGAAAAATGCGGTGTCGCTTACCGCGAGCGGACATTTATAGGATTCCATATTTACGCTTATCGCAGGGCCGTCGAAAGGTGCACACCAGTCGCCAAGCCCGTATTCTGCAATATAATCGTGCGCCATAGAGTTTATATATGAAACGTGTGCGCAAAGCGCCTTGTAGTTCTCAAACAAGACCTCTGCATCGCCGTATTCCGTGTATATATTCCACGGCACGTCCACCATGGGGTGCGACCAATCGGGGCCGTTAAGGTTGCCGCAATAGCCCCACCCCGCAGAGGGTACTATGCACGGAAGGCAACCGCCCGGGCGCATAGAATCGCGCAGGTCCTTATGCCATTTGCGCATAAGGTTTTCGGCATTGTAATTTATGAGCAGCTGCTCTGCGGAAAGGCCTGTGTCGCCCGTCCAAGAGCTTTTTTCGCGCACGGCGTCTGCCGAAAGCGTGTGCATACAGCAAGAACGCGTGGAAGCGTGGCAAAGCGCCTCTATTTTGTTCACAGTTTCGTCGGAGCAAGTAAACTCTGCGCGCTTGGAAAAATCGTTGCAGAGCGCCCACGCCTCTATATCGCAAAGCTCGGGGCATTCGCCGCCCGAAACCTCTATATATTGAAAACCGTGGTATGTGAAAATAGCGTGGTACGTTTCCGGTTCATCGCTTCTCTTGGTGTATACCTCCGTCTGGAAGCAATAGTTGCGTATAAAGCAAGCGAGCGATTCCTGGTCCAGCTCGCCGTCGTCGCAAAGTCTGTCGCAATAGCGCACGGTGTAGCGCGCGCCGGCTTTGCCGCGGAACGTGATATTCGCCACGCCGGCAATATTCTGCGAAAGCTCATAGAGGTATCCGTTACGTACCTTGCGGCAGAGCACGGGTCTGTATTTTGCGATTACGCGAATGGGCTCCATCTCCATAAGCGAAAGCGCGGCACCGGGGTTGCGCGTGTAGCGCGCAGGCTTGCTTTCGCCCGTATAGCCCGGCATATCCCAGCCGTCCTTTTCAAAATTTGCATCATATTCCTCGCCGTGGCGAATACCGTTGAAGCGAATGGGGCCTTCCACATAGCTCCACGTACCGTCGGAAAGCAGCTTTTCCGTGCCGCTTTCATATTCCATATGCAGCTCCAGCATAAGCTTCGGCACATCGCGCCACGGCGCTGTATTCGTTTGCCACGGGTCCTCTGTAAAGCAGTTGAAAAAACCGTTGCCCAAAATAACACCTATGGCGTTTTCGCCCTCGGCGAGCATATCCGTCACGTCAAACGCGCGGTAGAGTATACTCTTGTCGTATGCGGTGAACGGCGTGGAAAGGAAATCGTCGCCCACTTTTTCGCCGTTTATGTGCGCCTCGAAATAGCCAAGACCCACCATGTAGAGCACGGCGCGCTTCGGCTTTTTAGCGCGGAATTCGCGGCGCAAATACACTGCGGGCAAAACGGCATCGCGCTTTTTCGCATCGCCGCCCGTGATGTATTTTGCCTGCCACTCACCGCCCATAAATCCTGTGAAAAAATGTGTTGTTCCCTCGTATGTTTTTCCGTTTTCGCGCACAGAGGTAACTTTAACATAATATTTCATATGCGGTTTTAACATTGTGTAGTGGCGTATGTTCGCCTGTTCGCGCCTTTTTTCGCTTCTGAACAGCACGATGTTTTCAAAATCTTTGTCCTCCGCAACAGTTAGCGTATAGCTTTCCTGCGCAGAAAATTCGCCATCGGGCACGCTCCACGAAAATCGCGGATCGCTATCTATAAACGGTTCTGCAAGTGAATTTACTTTTATCTGCATACTGCCTCTCCTCTAACCTATATATTCAAAGCGCGGGAAGACCTTCCCATCGCGCTCTACTGTTTCGTTCCACATTTTTGCGGGGCGCACCCAAACGCCGCCATCGCCGTACAGCGCACGGTAAACCACCATTTCCTCCAGCGTTTCGCTGTGCTTTGCCACGAACAAAACCTCGTATTCCATACCTTTAAAGTGGCGGTAACGTCCTGCTTTAATTTCTGCCATAAAAGCACCCCAGTTTTTCTTTTATTTTAACACAAGCACACCCAAATGGCAAGCACCTTGACAGATTTTCAGCGCCGTGGTAGAATAAAGATGTAAACAGCAAAAATAACAAGGAGAGCTTTCTATGAAAATAATTATAGCTTCAGATATACACGGCTCGGCATATTGGTGCGCAAAACTGCTGGAAGCATACCGCGCAGAGGGCGCAAAGATGCTCCTTTTGCTCGGTGACGTGCTCTACCACGGACCGCGCAATAATTTGCCCGACGAATACGACCCCAAAAAAGTTATAGCTATGCTCAACGAAATGAAAAGCGAAATAATCTGCGTGCGCGGAAACTGCGACACGGAGGTGGACCAGATGGTGCTGGATTTCCCCATTCTTTCGCAAAACGCAGTTGTCTTTGCCGACGGCGTGAAGATCTACGCCACACACGGGCATAAATTCAACAAAGATAACCTGCCCCCCCTATCTGCTGGGGATGTGCTCGCATACGGGCATACACACGTCGCTCTCGACACGTTGGTGGGCGGCGTGCGCTGCCTCAACCCCGGCTCCGTTTCCATTCCCAAGGAAAACACGGGGCACGGATACATCATTTTTGAAAACGGCGAGTTTACGAGGAAATTGCTTTATTAAACCGTTGACACAGCGCTAAAAAAGTGATATTATAAATAAAAATGAATATCTTGCGGAGCGGTTGTACTTGGTCGGTACATTAAAAAGGAAAGTACGGTGAAAATCCGTCGCAACAGCCATTGCCGTGATAGAGCGTGTGCTCTTCAGTCGGAATGCTTGCCCCTCCGTCAGTTAGGGTAACGGAAACTATCGGAACACGATTTGGGTCGATAAATTCACGCCTGCGGTGTGTCATAGGGCTCAAGAATACGTAAAGTATTCTTTTCTCCCTTTTCCTTCCGCAAACAAGAATTTATTCAACCGAAATTCTGCGACCTCCGAGCGATGTATTTGCGAGAAAATTCGGGTGCGGAGGACACAGTAAGGTATTACCTTACAAGGACGACAAACACGAAAGAGCCGTAAAGACACGCTCCGAGGCGTATTCAGATAGTTTTAGTCACCCTAACGATATATCGGGCACTTTGGGCAAAATGGGAAGTGTCGCCGTTTTAAAAATCCGCTTTTCGCAAACGCGGTTTGCGCGGTTTTTCAAAAACACTCAGGCGATTTTCCACCTCATTGTGGAAAATCGCCTTTTCTGATAAAACAGGTATTTGTTTTAAAAATATTTTTAAAGGAGTGTTTAAAATGAAAAACACAAAAAGAATTATTTCACTCGCGCTCGCGTGCTTGATGCTCGCTCTCTCTGCACTATGCTTTGCCTCTTGCGGCGAAGCAAAAGGCCCTTTCGTATACGTTACCGTTGCAGATGAAAACGGCGAAATCGTGGCTCGCTATGAAAAAGTGGAGTTTGCCGATGGTATGACGGTCGATTCGGCACTTTCCGCTCTCCACGCAGAAAAATGCGAAGGCGGATACGCTTCAGCAGAAAGCGCATATGGGCTTTCTATGACAAAGCTTTGGGGGATGGAAAACGGTGGCTCCTATGGCTACTACGTAAACAATGCTTCCCCTGCCTCGCTTGCGGATACTCTTACCGAAGGCGACCACGTTTACGCTTTCGTTTACACAGACACAGAAGCGTTTTCCGATACATATTCCTTCTTTGCATCCCCCGCAGCGGAGGTTGAAGCAGGCGAAAGCCTCGTGCTCACGCTTTCCTGCGCGGGATATGATGCAAACTGGGCGCCAGTAACGCTCCCCGTTGAAGGCGCAAAAATCAGCGTAGACGGCGCGGCTACAACACATACGACAGATGCAGAAGGCAAAGCCCTGCTCACGTTCGAGAAAAAGGGAACGTATGTGGTAACAGCGGCACACGAAAGCAAAAACCTGGTTACACCCTTCGTTATCGTAACAGTTAAATAATGAAAAAATTTCTTTCCCTTCTTTTATGCGCCGTGTTCGTATTTGTGTGTGCCCTGCCCTCAGCGGCAAACTATACAGGCGAAGCAGAGGCAATAATCGCATATAAAGCAGAGCAAAGCGGCGCGAAAAATACGGCGGAATGGGCAGAAAAGCTCGCCCACGGCGCAGGAAACGGCGCGGAGTGGTATGTGCTGGCACTAAGCGCACTCGGCGCGGAGGCAGATTTCGGCGCATATGCGCAAGCGCTTGCAGATTACCTCGGCAAAAGCACCTTAAACGCCACAAATGCGCAAAGGTGCGCGCTCGCTTTTCTCGTCGCCGGCATAAGGAGCGCGTATATAGACCAAACCGCGGAAAATACCATCGGCTCTATGGGCATAATGAGCTATATCTGGGGCTTGATACTTCTTAACAACGGCGCAAAAAGCACAAAATTCACCCCGGAAGCATTGGCAGAAAAAATAGCGTCTATGCACCTTGCAGACGGCGGATTTGCACTTTCCGGTACGGTATCAAACGTTGACGTGACGGCTATGGCGCTCGCCGCCCTCGCGCCTCACCGCCAAAACACGGCGGTAAACGAAGCTGTGGAAAGCGCACTTACCTTCCTTTCCTCGGCGCAGACAGAGCGCGGCGGTTTTGTAAACTATGGCACGGAAAACTGCGAAAGCGCGGCACAGGTCATAATCGCGCTCACCGCCCTCGGCATTAACCCCGAAACAGATGCGCGTTTTATAAAAAACGGCAACAGTGCGCTCGATTCTATGCGGAGCTTTGCTCTCGCGGGCGGCGGATACGCACATACGCAAGGCGGCGCGGAAAGCGATATGGCAAGCGCGCAAGCCCTGCAGGCGTTTGTCGCCATAGAAAGATTTAAAGAAGGCAAAACACCGCTTTTTGAGCTTGGCATTCAGCCGGACCGCACCCCCACAGGCTTTCGCGATGTGGGCGACGTACAAAACGAGGCACAAACACCGCCAAAAACCGACACAAACAAAATTAAAACCGTCGTTTGCATAGCGGTCATAGCCGCGTGCGCCGTGGGAATAGGCATCGCAGCTCTTTTACCAAAAAAGAAAAAAGATTAGAGAAAAACAGACCGTGAAAACGGTCTGTTTTTTCTGTTATTCTTGTGTTTTTGCCACCCATTCCTGCCAGCGCGGGTCAGCTTTGATTTCCCTTTCAACCTCATGGTAAGACGGGTTGCACCAAAAAGGCCAATCGTCCGGCAGGTGTTTTGCGATTTCTTTCGGGTTTCCCGCACGGTATTTCACAAAAGACACCAGCGGAGCGGTAAGAGTATGCTCCTCTCCGTCGAGCAGGTTTTCGAGCGCTCTTGCGTGCTTCAGCGCTTCATAGAGCGATGCAAATGCATCATCGTGATATCCGCGTTCCCATTGCAGCCTGGAAAGATAAAGATAAAGTTTTATTAGTATATCGTGGCATTTGCCCATATTGCCGTCATCGCAAATCAAATAAAAGATTGATATTGCGCCCTTAACCTTTTCAATGGGCATATCGCTATCATAATTGCGAAGGTTAGCAATCAGCCCGAAAACAAGCTGTTCGGCAAATTCATTTGCAGCTTTCAAAAGAAATTCGCCTATATATTTCGCGCCTTCTTTGCCGTCTGTACCATCGGCAAGCAAAAATTCCCTGCACTGGCACAGCCCCGGCATTCTATTCGCGTAAAAAATAGCTTTTTCATATTCACCGAAAGTCCTGTAGAGCGGAACAAGAATGGCAATCGCTCTAGTAAAGACAGTGTTGTCTTTCACATTGTCCACAAGACGCTTGCAAATTTTTTCGGTTTCCAACCAATACTCGTTTTTCTTATGGTGGTCGAAATTATATTGGATAAATCCCTCGTCATCATAATAAAGCCATCCGTGATGTCTTCGCCAGCCAGCCTCCCAAAGTGTTTCCGCAAGGGTAATCAGCAAACGCTCGTTGTTCGGAAATTCCGCGAGGCCTTCGCGCAGTATGGAAAGACATTCGTCTACCCAACCATCGTTGCCGTCGGTTTTTATTTCAAATGCATCTATTTTCTTAATAATCTCATTGATTTTTCTTTCTCTGTCGTTGTGATAGCCGAAAAGCTCGTCAATCGTCACACCGAAATAGTTGGCAATCGAAGGCATAATCTCCATATCGGGGTAGCTTCCGCCCGATTCCCAACGTGAAACCGCCTGGGAAGTAACGCCGAGCGCTTCGGCAAGCGCTTCTTGCGTGCGCCCGTCACGGTGACGGAGTTCACGTATTTTTGTTCCTAAATTAAGTTGCATATAAGTTCCTCCTTGAAAAGATTTTATCACCGGTGTGATTTGATTTTATCATATACGCCACATAAAAACAATTATCAAATAGTTGTTTTAAATTCAACTGTTGGTTGGATAACGTAAAAACAGACCGTTTTCACGGTCTGTTTTTTCTAATCAAAGCAATTCTTTGCGCAGTTCTGCACCTGTTTTGGGCGAGAGATATGCGGGGGCTACATCGAAAACAGTCTTGCAACCGCTCATACCCTCTTTATTCATACGGTATGCGGCACGCGCATATGCAACGATAACAGATGAGGTAAACTCGGGGTTGGAATCGAGCTTGAGGCTATATTCTATAATGTGTGTATGTTCGCCTTCAAAGCCTGTTTTACCGCTGCGGATAACAAAGCCGCCGTGGGGAATACCGCCGTGCTTTTCATTCAGCTCTTCCTGTGAAATAAAGTTCACGGTCGTATCGTAATCTGCGAAATAGTTCGGCATTGTTTTGATTTCTTCTTCGATCTTCGCTTTGTCTGCACCGTCTTTTGCCACAACGAAGCATTCGCGCGTGTGCTTTTCGCGCGTGGTAAGCTCGGGGTTCGCGCCGCTTCTAACAGCTTCGAGAGCGCTTTCTACAGGTATGGTGTACTGCTTTGCATCTGCCACACCTTCTATGCGGCGGATTGCGTCGGAATGTCCCTGGCTTACGCCCTTGCCCCAGAAAGTGTAATCCTTGCCGTCGGGCAAAATTACTCCCCCGAAAAGGCGATTGAGCGAAAACATACCGGGGTCCCAGCCCACGGAAATAATGCCGACTTTGCCGCTTTCCTTTGCCACGGCATCAACAGCGGCAAAATGCTCGGGAATTTTTGCGTGTGTATCAAAGCTGTCTATAACGTTAAAGTATTTTGCCAGCGCAGGTGTCTGCACGGGAAGGTCTGTGGCGCTGCCACCGCACAAGATCATAACATCAATCTTATCTGCCATTTCGGGCGCTTTGTCTGCGTGGTAAACGGGCACACCCTCTGTGCGGATCTTCATTGTGGCGGGGTCACGGCGCGTGAAAACGGCAACAAGCTCCATATCGGGGTTCTGGCGGATAGCGCTTTCCACGCCTCTGCCGAGGTTACCGTAGCCAAAAATACCTATGCGAATACTCATAAAAATCAACCTTCTTTTTATATAAAATAAATACTTTTTTATTCTATCACAAGAAAATGTGTTTTTCAATCGGGTATGCAAAAAAAATCCGCTTTACGCGGATTTTTTCTTTCAATCCCTCCTCGGCGGCGGGAGGTTTTCGTACCTTTTGCCGTCGAAGTATGCCACAAGAGAAATGAGCATGCCGACGAGATGGAGCGAAAGGTAGAAAAATATGTAATTCGGCAGTTCGGCGGGAAAAAGCAAATAGAAGCCGTAGCGCAAAAATTCTATTGCAGTCATGCCCACGGCTATTATAAGCACGCCGCGCCAAAAATATTTTTTGCGCCTTTCGGGTATGGGGTTTACAAAATAATCGTACATCCAGCTATACAGCGGATAGTAGTTTACAAGCGGCACAAAGCTTCTGTAAAAAAGCCATTTTTTCGCTTTTCCCTCTACTACCTGCGTGCCGCCCAGCACATCCTGCTTATAAACCTCTCTTTCGCGTATACCTGCCCTGTAAAAAGCATAGGAGCAGAATACGTACACAGCGAGGTTGAACACGAGCGAAAACGCAAGCGCATACGGATATGCGGCGGTAAGCGGCACCGTGGGGCAAACATAGCCGTGATTTGCGCCGGCATAAAACAGCCTTTGCGCGGTAACAAGCAAACCGCGTTCGCCGCAAAGCAGCATAGTAAGAGATATAATGCCGTCGCCGGGCAGGTTGCCGCCGTAATAATTATTTGGCAACCATATAACGCTCAGGTGGTACACGGCAAACAAAACGGCATAGAGCGCCCAACAAGGCACGGATGCGCACATAAAGCTCTTAAACCCGACCCTGTTTTTTTCATATTCATTCTTCCCCCAGGTAAAGAATCGCCAGCAGATAAGCACAAGCATAAGCAACGTGGCAAGAAAAAAGTTTTTTATGGGTAAAAGATAGCTATAGCCCAAAAGCGGTATTATAACGTACATAAGCGCATTTGAAAGGAGAGCCGCCACGCCCACATTTGCCAAATGCTCACCAAAAAAGCCTCTTTTTCTTTCTGTTCTTTTCATAAATTACCTCCAAAAAAACATCTCTGCTTTCTTTAACGAAAAAAAGCGGAAAAAGGTTACACCATTTTCCGCATTTTATTAAAGTTTTTCGAGCTTTTCTTTGTAAGCTTTGAAAATTTTAAGCTTTGATTTTCTGCAAAGCAAATACATAACGCCAAAATTTGCCGCCGCGTATAAAATATAGCACAGAACAAATACAAATGTGTTTATTGCTGATGCTTCCGTTCCGCAAGGGAAAATACTGTAAAGCGCATACGCCGGGTAGGCAAGCACTCTGCCAAAACGGCAGAGCGAATATTCCCACAGAACGGTAAACGTGAGCGCGGCGCGCAAAACCTCTCCGGGCAAAACGAGGAAAAACAGCTTTTTCGCCAAATTTTCCTTGCTGTCGTAGCCCACAAAAAGCCAATGGTAGCTTTTTTTCACCCGAAAATATAAGTATACAAGCGGAAGCGCGAGCGCAAAGAGCGCCAGCAAGGGCATAATGTCGTTTTCTATTCCCACGCTTCTGCAGTTATCGGCAAGAACGATAAGAACCACGCCCGAGGCAAAAACCACTGCCGCGTATTCCGCCATGTTATAAGCCGTGGCGCGCGCTTTTCTGCAAAAAGCTCTGTTATACACAAGCTTCCACACAGCAAAGAAAATGGCAAAGCACACAAGCTCGTATATGCCGAAAATCTTCAAAAATTCCACATAATCCTCGGCTATATAATTAAATTCATATATAACCGCGCTATACCGCCCGCCATAGCGCAGATGCCCGGACCAATACAAGCGGAAAAGCGGCCAGCAGGTATTAAGCCCAAACCTCACAGGGCTGTATGGGAATGCGCTCATAGCAAAGTAGATAAGCTCACCGGGCAGAAAATATACAAGCGCCGATTTGAAAACAGGAAATTCGTGCCCCGTGGAGCGAAAAAACGATTCCGACATATTTCTGCGCGCAAGAAGTACAAGCCCTGCGGCATAGGCGACAAACGAAAGTATGGCAAGCCGAATATTAAACGGCGTATCGAAATAATACTGAAACATATCGTTTTGGTCCGCCAATCGGAAGGAAGTATAGCCGTACTCCACCAAGCTAAAAACGGCAATACGCCCGAAAACGGCGTACAGAATATAGCTTAATGCGCAATATCTATGGTAAAAATCCGAAATACGCATTTTTTTCTCTATAGTGAAGGTATCCAGCACAACGCAGGAATCGTCTAGCTTTTCAAACATTTCGAGCTCATCCTGCTCTATGCCCTTTTTATTGTTTTCTGAGCTCATAAAGTTCCTCTTTCTTCGTTTTCAGCAATGTTTGCTTTGCGCGGTACAGCCTCACCTTTACCACGCTTTCCGAAACACCCAGGAGCCGTGCTATCTCGGAATATTTCAGCGAAAGGTCGTAGCGAAAAAACAAAACGTCGCGGTACACAGGCGGAATTTCCGCTATTATTTCATTAAGCCTGCTGCGATTTTCTTTATTTATAAGAATATCGTCGAGGCTGTCTTCCCCGTCGGCTATCTCTTGCGCTTCGCCGTCTGTATTCGGTTCATCCAGCGAGCGCTCTTTGCCGCGCTTCCTTTTTTCTGCGCGGTATTTATCTATTGCGGTATTTCGCGTGCACTTTACGAGCAAGCGTATAAGGTTTTCTTCCTCCAAAGAGGAAAAAAGCTGTAGATTATCTATAATAATTCGCATAACGTCCTGCAGGCAGTCTTCCGCATCCTCTTTTTTGCCGAGAACACCGAAAGCCACAAGATATATCTTTTTTCCGTATTTAAGATAGAGCTTTTCCACAAAAGCTCTGTCGTTTTCGTTTTCTATGCTTAAAAGAAAAGTAAACATAATATCCCCCGTTTTTATAAAATCTTTTCCCATAATATCTATATAACGAAAAACCACCGCAAAAAGTTACACCTTTTGCGGTAATTTTTCAAAAATATTATCTTGAAACACCAAATATTTTGATATTTACAACCTCCGAGGGAAAATAACTTCCTATTTCATCGCAAAGGCTTTCCACATTCTCTATGCCATAGAAAGCGTGCTTTCTTCTGTCGGGTAAATCGCGGCTGCTGCTTTCTGTTTGCAAGGTGCATTTTATAACCATATGCCCCATACCGAAAAGGCGCTCTATAGGATTTTGGCAAATCGTAACGCTCGTAACACCCGAAAGGGTAAACAAAACATCCTCGTGTGAATGCCTGCCTATTTGCACCCTATCGCGGTATTTCACGCTGTTCCAGCCGATTTCAACGCTTCCCGGTTCGGCACGAAGAATGGAAAACATAGCCAAAAGCAAAAACACACTTCTGAACACGGTGTCGCCTGCCGACGGCACTTCCGGCTTTGCAAATACAAATATAAACGCCGCAAAAAGGAGAGCTCGCCACCAGAAGCTCCACGTGCAGATAACGCCCGCACGGTTTAGGTTAAGTGTCATTTATTTCCCTGCCTTGAAATCTGCCACAACTTGGGAAATGAGGTTATAATCGTTTGTGAGAATAACGTCTATACCCATTTCGAGGAAGTTTCTCGTCTGAACGGGGTTATCAGACCAGAAAACGTTGCATATTATGCCGTGTGAATGGGCTTCGTCTATCATAGCCTGGGTGAAATGAGGTTTCATAAGCTGAATCTTCTTGCAATCGTATTTGAGCGCGCGAGGAATCATATTGGAAGCATCTTTGGAAAAGCCCACGCAACGTGCGATATCGGGCGCCATTTCCTTTGCCATACGGAGCACGTTATCGTTCGTGCACATAATATAGCAGTATTTTCTGCAATCGTATTTATCGATAAGATCGATAATCTTCTTAAGATATTCGGGGTTATATTCGCATTCATCATCGAGAGTTTTGATGTGAATGTTCATTATTGTGTGGCAAGCGAATTTTTCAAGAATATCTTCAAATTTAAGTATCTTCATACCCTTGAATTTTTCGCCGGATTTGTAGCCAAAGTCGTACTGTAGAAGCTGCTCGTATGTCTTATCCACAACTCTGCCAAATCCATTGGAATGTCCTGCTATCCAAAGGTCGTGTATGGAAACTATTTCGCCGTCTGCCGTGTACCAGAGGTCGAACTCTATTTCCTCCGCGCCCATAGCCACAGCCGCACCAAATGCAGGCATACTGTTTTCGGGGGCTATCGTGTTGAAGCCGCGATGTGCACATACGCGGGGGTAAGGCATAAGCGCGTCGTTTTTAATTATAGCACTGCCACCCGGGCGGTACTGCCAGGGGTTTCTGCCTATTTCTATGTATTCATAGTGCGCCGAAGGGGGGTTGCCATAGCCTGCGGGCTTGTAATATTTATCTTTCGGGTCAAATTCCGCCGTGCCGAGGCCTGTTTTGCTCTTCATATTAAGCAAAACTTCGCCCGTGGGTTTAACTATCATACTGCAACCGCAAATTTCGGAATCTTCGCCAAGGCTTACAGAGGCACGAACAAGGTGCGCATTGCAGTTATAGGCGAGGAATCTGCCCATAATTTCGAGCGCGTCGTGGCTGTCGCTTCTCTGGAGCGAGCAACCGATAATAACGTCCACGTTCTGGCGCGCAATTGTGGGGAACGCTTCGTAGAAGTAAAAATCGTAACAGGTGAGGAACGCGTATTTAACGCCGTCTATGGTGATGGTATACGGCTCGGAAAATTCGCGCGTGTAATCCTGGTCGAGCCCGATATTAAGTTCTATAGGGGGCAGGTGCTTTTTGAAGTATTTACCAACGATTTCGCCATCGCGGTTTATAGCATACGTTGTGTTGCGGTAGCCCGTTTCCGCTTCGTAAAGCGCGTTTACAAAAACAACAGCGTTGCAACGCTTTGCCGTCGCCTTGCAGGCTTCGAGCAATGTGGGGCAATATTTGTGGTGTGCGGCGAGGTTTTCCTCGCGCGTCATACCGCAGCAGGGCACGTCGCTATCTTCGGGGAGAACGATAATATCCATACTCTCGTCGCACTGGGCGAGATAATCGAGTTTATACTGAAAATATTCTTCGCATTTGGAATAGTCCATTGAATAGGGTGGCTGAATTACACAAGCTTTCATAGAATTAAATCCTCCAAAATATTTTTATTACATAATTAGTATATCATAAATAAACAGAACTTGCAAGGGGAAGAAATAAACACAACAAAAAAACCTCGGTCACCCGAGGTTTTTCTTTAATCAATTATCGTATATTCAAAAAATTCACAGTGGAGCTTTGTGCCGATGTCCGTGCCCATAGGCAGGAGTGCGAGCGCGATGAAAACCTCATCGCCTTCGCCTGCACCGATTTCGCGAAGGTAAGCATATTCACCCTCTATTTTTACAACAAAGTAATCTTTAGGTTTCATAGTTACTCCCTTTCCGCAGGCGCAAAGGGTTTGAACTCGCCTGTGTAGCGGTAAAGGCGGATAACAGAGCTGTATTCCCCATTTTCGCTCTTCGCCTCGGAAATATAGAAATATCCTTCGCCCAAGGAAAGCAAGCCCGTGCTGCCGTGTTTAAATTCGTGCGTGTAAATGCCCGTTTTTTCATCGAAAAGCCCTGTTTTTGCAAGTGCGAGCGTTTTCCCCTCTATGCCGACTCCGCGCAGAACCTCTGTTTTCGGGGTTTGACCGCCTGCAACGCGGAAAAGATTATAGTTTAAGAATTTTTCCTTGCGTCCGCGGTAAACCGCCATAAAAATGTCGCCAGTGTGGCTGTCGTATTCCATATTCTGCACGCCGAAGGTTGTGTTGCCCGTATATACGAAATATTTTGCCTCTGCGCATGCAGGTCCGCTTGTGTGGATATTGTCTGCGGCGAGCACCGCTTCATATTTGCAAAGCTCTGTGGGGTTATAGGAAAGAAGCACCTGATAGTCGTTGTCTTCCCTGTCGTTTTCGCCGTAAACCCCGTACGCTACAAGCAAGCGCATGCCCTCGCCCTCGAAAGCAGGTGCAAACGTGATGCCGTCTATGCCCGAGCAGCCGTGGCGGTGTTTTTGGGTTTTGCCGTCCTCTTCCCATTCCGCCAGGTAATCTTCCGTGGGCTCGCGCAGCCATACGGTGTGCATAACGCCACCTTTTTCGGCGTTCATATCGCGCTCGGTAATCTTTTCGCCGTCGAAAATCGCCACGTAAAACGCATTTTTCACCTCGTTTTCCACACCGAGCAGATCGAGTATACCTTTGCCTATGCTATCGTTTTTGTATTCAAGCGAACCGTATACGCGCCCGTCCGCGCCCATAGCGAGGCAGCCGAGGTGCCCTGTAAAGCCTTTCACGCTGCCCAGCACGTTGCCTGCAAGGTCAAATTTCACAAGCTCTGTGGTAAACGAGCAATAAAGATACCCACGCTCCTTATCCAGCGCGATTCCCTGGATATGTCCGCCGCGCCATACGCCGGTTTCGATTGTTAAAGGTAAGTTTTTGATTTCCATAATACACCTCTTATAAAAATTGCTTTATATTTAAAAATTTACTGTTCTGTTTTCTTCCAGCGTACGCCATTTGAGGTTTATAGCACGTATAGCGCACCCGCCATGGTCCATA
Organism: Clostridia bacterium; assembly: GCA_017456005.1. Lineage (GTDB taxonomy): Bacteria > Bacillota > Clostridia > Oscillospirales > CAG-272 > UMGS731. The sequence continues at coordinate 26,056 of JAFTLJ010000065.1, forward strand.
TTTTCTTCTTCCATAAAATCATCTGCCCAAAATACACGCTCGTCATTTGCAAGTAACGTTGCATCGTATATTTCACCGGAATAATTTTCTCCCGCAGGGCGTAGGCGAAGCTCACTCACCGCCTCAAAGCACAGCTCTACCGTGCCGTACCAACAGCTTTCAAAAATCGCATATGCCGTGGCAATATTCACAGGGTAAGCTATTTCCTCATAAGTTATTTTTTTGATATATGCATCGTGAAATCCCGCAAAAAGAGCCATAAAATCATCTGCGTCTTTTTGCGTTTTTACATAATTCCAAGTTTCTGCATCTTCATTTTTGCGCAAATTTATGCCCGATTCCAAAAGCGAGATTTTTTCGCCGCGCAAAAGCGACGCCACAAATTCCACGTTTTCTAGAACGTCTGCATAACCGTGAAAATATAAATAATCTGTATTTTCATCTATTTTTCTAACAGAAGCTTTTCCTCTAAGACATTTTTTTATTTTAAGCATATACGCCTTTTCATAGGTTACAAAATTTTCTGTGTTGGCGTTTATAGTAGCACAAATAGGTTTATAATTATCTGTTTTATCGTAAATGTCCGACATAACAAAGGACTCGCAAAGAGGATCGAAAACAATCATTCCGTGCCACGCCCCTATACCTATTCTTGCGTATACCATAGATTTATAATATCTGTTATTCTCTTTGTCATATACACGCACAAACATATTTTCACCCCCCGGCTGCCGGTACTTTTATTTTACCATATACACAGGTAAAATGCAAGAAAAAATAAAAAGCACCCGTACGGGTGCTTTTTATTTTGTTTTAATTAAAGGTCTTTGGATTCAGCTACGCGAGCAAAGGGTTCGCCTTCATTGAGGTCGAAATCTTCTTCGGCTTCAACTTCTTCAGCTTCCGCTTCTGCAAGTGCTTCTTCGAGAGCTTCGCATTCTTCAAGCTCTGCGCAGTTTTCGCAGTCGCCGTCGCAGTATTCTGCGAAATCTTTTTCTTCTTCGATGCACTGACCCATAAGGTATGCACCTGCAGCGCCGGAAACACCGCCAACTGCGAGGAAAGCAACTGCCATAGCTTTTTTCTTCACTGCGAGCACGATGAACGCAACGAGAGATGCAACTGCCTGAACGAGAAGAGCAACTGCTACATAGAATTTTGTGTTTTTAAGCATAGATATATCCTCCTTAATAAAATTATTTACGCTTTCATTTTAAGATATGCATTGATGAAACCGTCTATTTCACCATCCATAACTGCGGTAATATTACCGTCTTCATAGCCCGTGCGCGTGTCTTTCGCCAGCGTGTAGGGCATAAATACATAGGAACGGATCTGAGAACCCCATTCGATCTTTGTTTTTTCGCCGCGTATATCCTCTATTCTTTCAAGGTTTTCGCGCGCTTTTATTTCCGCAAGCTTGCTCTTGAGCATCTTCATAGCGGTTTCCTTGTTCTGGAGCTGGCTGCGCTCTGTCTGGCAACCAACCACAATACCCGTGGGCTTGTGAACGATACGTATAGCAGAGTCGGTCTTGTTGATGTGCTGACCGCCGGCGCCGCTGGAACGGTGCGCGGTTATTTCAAGGTCTTCCATCTTCAGCTCTATATCCGTGCTGTCATCGAGCTCGGGGGTTACTTCGCAGGAAGCAAAAGAAGTCTGCCTTCTGCCGGAGCTGTCGAAGGGGGAGCAACGAACAAGTCTGTGTACACCGTGCTCGCTCTTGAGATAGCCGTATACGTTTGTGCCTTCTATAAGTATTGTAGCGCTCTTTATGCCGGCCTCGTCGCCGTCGAGCCAGTCGAGGAGCTTTACCGTATAGCCGTGGCGTTCAGCCCATCTTGTGTACATACGGTAGAGCATCTGCGCCCAGTCCTGCGCTTCCGTGCCTCCTGCACCGGGGTGGAGAGAAACTATGGCGTTGCAGCCGTCGTATTCGCCGGAAAGAAGAGTTTCAAGGCGCATTCTTTCTTCACCTTCCACAATAGCATCAAGCTCTGCGAGAACTTCCTCTACCACGCTTTCGTCGTTTTCCTCTATGCCCATTTCCGCGAGCATAAGCGCATCTTCCGTTTGACCCTTAAGGTCGTTATATTCTTCGAGCTTATCCTTCGCTCTTTTAAGGTCCTGCAAAATTTTGCCCGAACCTTCCATTTCCCAGAAGCCTGCGGAAGCTGTCTGCTCCTCCAGCTCTGCGATTTTTTCTGTGAGTTTATCTATTTTTATTGCAGACGCAAGCTCTTCTACCGCGTCTGTCATTTCCAAAAGCTTTGCTTTTGCTTCTTCAAGTTGTATAATCAAGTTTGCCTCCTGCGCAAAATATTTTTGCGTTATAATGATATTGCAATATTATTTTATCACAAATCTTTTCGGTTGTAAACCGCAAATTAACATTTTTTTCAAGATTTAAGTGGTAAACGCTACTGCTTGCAGGGGTCGGATGTAAAAAATCCGCGTAAATTCATATAAAGCGTGCCGTCCTCCTGCTTTTTGAAGCCGACAGCCCTTGTAAGCCTGCTTTCTTCGCCCTCGAAATATGCATCGTGAACACCGCAAAGGTCTATGAAGTTGAGCGCGGCTCTGCCGAGCACGAAAAGCGATGTAAAATCATCTACACCGGGGGCGGGTGCTATATCGTATATTCTGCCGAACCCATCCCTCATGCTGAACTGGCAAACGCCGAGAAACGTGCCTTCCTCGTACGCCGCGTATGCAAAATAATCCGCGTTGAAGGCTGCGCCGCACTGCTCGCAAAGCGTTTTCTGGTCTTCCTTCTTTTCTATGGGTCTAACCGTTAGCATTTCAGTTCCCCTCCTGCGCGTAGAGCGAATCTACCTCTGTTTTCGTAAGGTGGCGCCATCTGCCGGGGCGAAGGTCGCCGAGCTTAACGCTGCCTATAGATATGCGGCGGAGCGTCATAATGCGCAGCTCCACCTGCTCGCACATTTTGCGTATCTGGCGGTTTCTGCCCTCGAAAAGCTCTATGGCGAGCACGGTGAAATCCTCTTTCATGGTAACCACAGTAACACCTGCCGGTTTCGTGGTATAGTCGTCTATTTTCATGGGGCGGGAAAGCGCCGAAAGCTTTTCGGGCTCTACCTTGCCGCGCACCTTAACGTGATAAATTTTCGGTTTATGATAGCGCGGATGCATGAGCCTGTTGGCGAGCTCGCCGTCGTTGGTGAAAAGCAAAAGTCCTTCGCTTTCCATATCGAGCCTGCCTATGGGGTAAACGCGCGTAGGCACGTCTGCCACAAGCTCTGCCACGCAGGGTCTGCCCTGCTCATCGCTCATAGTGGTAACGAAGCCTACCGGTTTATTGAGCATAATATAAACGTTCTTTTTGCGCACGCTGTTTATTCTCTTGCCGAGGTATTCCACAACGTCCGCTTCGTCATCTATCTTCTGCCCCAAAACAGCTGTAATACCGTTTACCTTTATTCTGCCCTTTTTTATTTCCTCCTCGGCGGCGCGGCGCGACATTACGCCTGCCTCCGAGATAAATTTTTGAAGTCTTTTCTCCATAAAGTGTATCCTTAAAATATTATTTTACGAAAAAGCTTTTTTTTGCCGCTTTTTTCGGCGTTTCCTCCGTAAGATAAAGCGGAAGCGAGCCTATTTCCCTGCCTCCTTCGAAAAAGCGCAGTTTTCCCACGGGCTTTTCGGGTTTCTGCCCCGCGTATATAAAACGCGGCAGCTCTGTTTTAACGCTTATTTCGCCGTGGTTTTTCGCAAGTGTTACGGTAAGCGCTTCTTTCGTTTCCGCCTTCACGCTTGAGCTCGTACCACCCACCACGGGCAAAGTATAGCTGAACTCGCCCTCGCGCGCAAGGCTCACGCTTTCATAAAGCCCAAAGCCGTGCTCGAGCATGGCGCGGTGGTCCTGCCAATCGTTGCCGTCGTCAAGAGTAACGCAAATAAGCCGCACACCCTCGCGCTCTGCCGCAGAAACGAGCGTTCTGCCGCATTTTTTTGTAAACCCTGTTTTAACACCGATAATATCTTTGTTTTCGCGCAGCAAGCGGTTGTGGTTTACAAGCGCTCGCGCAGGCGAAAGCTCCGTTGGGGGAATTGTGTACTTCACGGTAGAAACTATGCGTGCAAACGCCTCGTTTTCCAGCGCGTGCGCCGCTATTTTCGCAAGCTCGTATGCGGTGGTATAGTGCTTCTCGCCATCCAGCCCGTGTGGGTTTTCAAAGTGCGTGTCGCAAAGCCCAAGCTCTGCCGCTTTCGCGTTCATAAGCTCTGCAAAAGCATCTATACTTCCCGCTGTTATAATAGCAATAGCCGCCGCGGCATCGTTGGCGCTCTGCAGCATAACGGCATAGAGCAGGTTTTCGAGCGTTAGCTTTTCCCCTTCTTTAAGGTAGACAGAAGAACCTTCCACGCCCGCCGCCTCCCGGGGTACCGTCACAACGGTGTCCAGCGGCAAGCGCTCTATCGCGCAAAGTGCGGTAACTATTTTTGTGGTGCTCGCCATACCGCGCCGCGTGTGCGCGTCTTTTTCATATATTATCTTGCCGCTTTCCGCCTCTATAAGCACGGCGCTTTGCGCGCTTACGGAAAGCGCATGCGCCCTCTGCCCATGCAGAGGAAAAAGCAAGCAGGCGCAGATGAGCGCCGAAATAAGCTTTTTCATATTTGTTTCTCCGAAATATAATTTTTATATATTATACTTCGGAGAAAAACGTGTTTTTATGCTGTTTTTGAGTAAGAATTATTCGGCTGTTTTTGCAGTTTCAGACAAAATCTGGCCTAGAACTTCTTCTGCCTTTGCATCGGGATCTTCTGCGGCTTTTTCCTCTTTAGCTTCCTCTTTCTTTTCTTCAGCTGCAGGCTCTTTCTTGGAAGCAAGCGCGCCCTGGAGCTTGTCGAGAATAGAGGGGAGTTTTTCCATAATGCTTTCGATGGAAGAGCCGAGATCGTTTGTGGGGTTGTTGATGTTGATCATATCAACGTGGCCCTCTGCATCTACAACGAGGAAGCCGATAGGTGTTACGGAAACGCCCGTGCCGCCGCCACCGCCGAAATTGTTCTTATCGGGTGCGGAATCTTTGTTGGCATAATCGTTGCCGCCCGCCGCAAAGCCCATAGCTACCTTGGAGATAGGAATGATCACGGTGCCTGCGTTTGTTTGGATAGGTGTGCCCGTAACGGTGTTAGCGTCCATAAATTCGCGTATACCGCCGAGAGATTCTTTAATGAGGTCTGTGATCTTGTTCTGCTTTTCGTTTTCCTGAATAGGAGTGTTATTCTTCTGTGCCATTGTTTATTTCCCTTTCCGGCGTTTCCGCCACTAAAACTTCGTTTTTTGTTTCGTTTTCATTATTTTCTTCGGCATCCTGCGCCGGTTTGATTTCTTCGTTCTGTGCCTCGGCATTTTCGCCGCTTTCTGCAGCCTTTGCCGCCTTTTTAGCCTCTTTTTCGGCTTTTTTAGCCTCTTTAGCGGCTTCTTTTTCCGCTTTTTTTGCATCTTCTATGGCCTTTTTCTCGCGGTATTCCTTTATATCGCGCTTATACTGCGATTTCTGCGAGAAAAACTTTTTGTTAAGCCCTATTTTCAGCCCGCGCAAAGCACCTGCCACAGCCGCGCCTATTATACCGAAGAGGTAGCGGAACACACCGCCTATGCTTATGGAAATATCTATTTCCGCATCGATCTTCATCTCTTCGGAAAGATAATCTATGTCTGCGCCCACGCGCGCGCCCTTTTCTATTTTGAAATCGAGCGCTTTTTCGAGTATTTTCATTATGGCGTCGCCATATCCGCAGATAACACCGTACATCATGGCAGTCTGCGCCGCATCTGCCGAGGCAACCGTTATGTGGAAATTTTTAATTCTCACACGGAAGTATCGCCACAGCTTAAGGAACAGCGCACCAAGCACGTCACGCACCATAACGAGCATTTTGGGAATATCCACACCTATGTGGAGAAGCCCCGGTTTTTTCGGTTCTTTTTTATCTTTCTTTACCTTGGGCTTTTTGGTTTTTTTAGGTTTGGGCTTCTTTGGCTTTTTCTGTTTCTTCGGCAGGTCCAGCTCCTCGTCGGGTGGGTCAAATTTCTGGCTGGTGGACACACGCACTTTTATGAAAAATACCTTTACGTATATATTCATATACTTATGCATCGAAATTATCACGTGAGGTCGTATACATCCGATAAGGTAGAAGCCGAGAAAGATACACGCTATAACTATAATCGCACTCATAAGCTCTCGCCTTCGGAAAGCTCAAGCGGCGGCAGCTCCTCTATGCTCGAAAGTCCGAAGGAGCGCAGGAAGTTTGCCGTTGTGCCGTAAAGCCTCGGCTTTCCGGGCACGTCCAACCTTCCTTGGCATTCGATAAGTCCGCGTTCGAGCAAGCTGCTTACTGCATAGGCGCTGTCTGCGCCGCGCACCTGGTCCACGTACGTTTTCGTAACGGGCTGGTTATAAGCCACGATAGCGAGGGTTTCCAGGCTCGATTTTGAAAGGTTGCCGCCTTCTTTCACACCTAGAGCTGTGCGTATATACGGCGCAAACTCCTCTTTCGTGGTAAGCTGGCAGGCGTTGCCGAGTATGAGCAACTGTACACCGCGCGGAAAAGCGCTTTCATATTCCTTTGTGTATTCGCGTGCAAGCTCGCGCACGTCGTCTGCATCCATACCGAGTATTTCGGCAAGCTTTTTGAACGTGACAGCGTGGCCGCTGGCAAAAAGCACTGCTTCCAGCACTTTTTTAGCATCCTCGCGCGAAAGCTCCTTTGCTTCTGTTTCGTCAGGCATTTGTGTTCACCTCCTCTTCTGTGTGGTTATATCTTTTATGTTCTCTGTTAAGGAACAGCTTGATATTGTCTTCTCCGTCTATGGAAAACTCGCGCTCTATGGTGAGTCTTCCCGCCTTCAGAAGCTCTAGTATGGCATAAAACGTAGCCACAAGCTCTGAACGGCTGCGCACGTTCTCGAAAAATTCATCGAAGTATACCGCGCGCCTTTTAAGCATTTTTCTCATAACACCCAGCACTCTGCCGGGAATGGAAACGATTTTTTTCTTTATAAGCGGGTTTATAAGCTCTATGGGCGCGTTTTCCTCGCCTTTTTCCTTTTCCGCTATCTTAAAAAGCAAGCGGGAAAGAGCGTTTGTAAGCAGCTCCGCATCCAAATCGAGCTTTGCGTTTTTATCCGGCTTTATTTCGTCGGTATCTTTTTCAAAACGTCCGCCAAACTCGCGCCCGCGCTCCAAAAGCCAGCCTGCCGCCTCTTTGGCGAGCTTGTATTCCATAAGCTTCCGCACGAGCTCTTCTCGCGGGTCCTCCTCTTGCTTTGGCAGGAGCATACGGCTTTTTATAAGCATAAGCTCTGCCGCCATGGTTATAAATTCGCCCGCTACGTCCATATCCATACGCTTCATTTCGTCTACGTAAGCCATATACTGCTCGAAAAGCACGGATATTTGTATATCGAAAATATTCATTTTGTTTTTGGCGATAAGCGCAAGCAAAAGCTCCAGCGGGCCTTCGTATGCGCCCGTTTTGAAAACGAGTTCTTCCATTTAAAGCTCCGAATGTTTAATATCTGAAAATAGGGATAAGCTTCACAAGCCACGTTATGCCATTATATACAGCGTCTGTGAGGAAGGCAAGCGGGGCATCGAAAAAGTCGAATACGAAAAGCGCCAGCACCACTATCATTATTATCTGCTCGTATTTCATAATACCGAAGTAATATTTCGGCGGTAAAAACACGTAAAGTATGCGCGAACCGTCGAACGGCGGTATGGGCATAAGGTTGAATATGGCAAGGCTTATATTACACCACGCAAGCAGGTGGAAGAAAAGCCAAACAATATAGCCTGCATCGTATGCAGCCCCCGTAAGCTGCAATTTTAACGCAACAAGGTTTGTTATCTCGCTGCACAGCACGCCTATAACGGCGAGCAAAAGGTTCGAAAGCGGGCCTGCCGCCGCTGTGAGCGCCATGCCTTTGCGTGGGTTTTTGTAGTAGCGCGCGTTAACTGGCACGGGCTTTGCCCAGCCCACACGGAAAAACAGCATGCATATAAAACCGATAAGGTCGAAGTGCTTTAGAGGGTTGAGCGTTATGCGCCCCAGGTTGCGCGCCGTGGGGTCGCCCATTTTGTATGAAACGTAGCCATGCGCGCTTTCGTGGACCGAAAGCGAAAGCATAACCACAGGTATCATCAGCAAAAGCTGAATTAAGTATTGTTTATCCATTTTAATTTTCCATCTTTTAGTTTATTTCTCGGCAATCGAGGAAATGAGAGCCGTGAGCTCTGCCTTTCCCTCGCCCGTGAGCGATGAAAATGGTATAATGTCTATTTTTTGTGCGGCTTCGGGCGGGTTGAGCAGCGGATCCTCGGCGAGGAAAGCAAGGCTCGCCGCCTTATCCGTTTTATTGAGCTTATCGCACTTTGTAGCCGCTATAATATACGGTATGCCCGAACGGTTCATGAAATCGAACATCATTCGGTCGTCTGCCGTAGCGCCCGCCTTAAGGTCCACAAGCTGGACTATAAGCGTGGGCGTGCTTTTTTTCAGGTAAGTATCCGTAAGCCCCGAAAACTTCTTCTGCTCCTCGGCGTTTCTTTTGGCGTAGCCATAGCCGGGAAGGTCCACCAGATACATTTTCCTGTCTATTTTGAAAAAGTTTATCGTTATCGTCTTGCCCGGCGCAGAGCTTACTCTGGCGAAGTTCTTTCTGCCAAGCACGGTATTTATAAGCGAGCTTTTGCCCACATTGGAGCGCCCCGAAAGCGCCACCTGCGGCAAGCCGTCGCCGGGGAACTGCTTGGGTAGCCCTGCTGTCATGGCAAGAACGGTATTTTGTACATTAAGCATAGCTGTTTTCCTTTACATTTTTTCAAAAGGATCGCGGGAAAGGGCTACCTTAAGCGCTTCGCCCACGTTTGTAACGGGGATTATCTGCACGTTTTCTTTAACCTCGTCCGCTATCTCTTCCAAATCGGATTCGTTTTCTTTCGGTATAAGTATAGTCTTTATACCGGCAAGGTACGCCGCCATGGTCTTTTCGCGCAAACCGCCTATTGCTGTAACTCTGCCGTGAAGAGTTATTTCGCCCGTCATGGAAACATCGCGGCGGCAGGGTATGCCCGTAAGCTCGCTCACAAGCGAGGTGGTTATAGCAGTACCTGCAGAGGGGCCGTCCTTCGGCACAGCGCCCTCGGGCACGTGAATGTGGATATCTTTAGTTTTGTAGAAATCGGGGGCAATACCGAGTTCGCCGGAATGTGCGCGAATATAGCTTATAGCTGCCTTTGCGCTTTCCTTCATAACGTCGCCGAGCGAGCCCGTGAGCTCTATTTTTCCCGTGCCCTCCATGGCAACGGACTCTATGCGAAGGAGCGAACCGCCCACTTCCGTCCATGCCATGCCCTGCGAGGTGCCAACTTCATCAAGCTCGTAAACCTTTTCGGGCACGATTTTGGAAACGCCAAGAAAATCTACAAGCTTTTCCTTTGTAACTTTCACGCTCTTTTCGCCGTCGAAGGAGATAAGCTTCGCGGCCTTGCGGCAGCATTTTGCAATAAGGCGTTCCAGGTTGCGCACGCCGCTTTCGCGCGTGTATGTATCTATAATGCCGAGTATCGCTTCATCGTCTATTGTAAACATTCTGCCCTTCAAGCCGTGGCGTTTTTTCTGCTTGGGCACGAGGTGGTTTTTAGCAATAGAGAATTTTTCGCTTCTGGTGTACGTTTTAAGCTCTATTATCTCCATACGGTCGATAAGGGGGCGCGAAACCGTTTCCAGGCTGTTTGCCGTGGCAACGAACATACACTGCGAAAGGTCTACGGGCAGCTCTACGAAATGGTCGCGGAAAGCCACGTTCTGCTCGCCGTCCAGCACTTCGAGCATAGCGCTCGCAGGGTCGCCGCGCATATCGCTCGCCATTTTGTCGATTTCATCGAGCAAAATAAGAGGGTTGCGGGAATCTGCCTGTATGAGTGCCTGCACTATTCTGCCGGGCATAGAGCCGACATAAGTCTTTCTATGGCCGCGAATATCAGCCTCGTCCTTTACACCACCCAGCGAAACACGCACAAATTTTCTCTTTGTAGCGCGCGCTATGGAGGAAGCGATGGATGTTTTACCCGTTCCGGGAGGGCCCACAAGGCAAATTATCTGGTTTTTAAGCTCGGGGTTAAGCTTGAGCGCGGACATATACTCCACAATACGCTCTTTAACCTTTTCGAGCCCGTCGTGGTCCTCGTCCAGAATTTTCTGAACCGCCGCCACGTCCGTGCGCTCCTTCGTGGTCTTGCTCCACGGAATTTCGAGGCAAGTTTCTATATAATTGCGTATGACCACGTTATCGGCAGAGCCTACGGGCGTACGCTGAAGCTTTTTAACCTCTTTTATAAGCTTTTCGGAAACCTCCTTCGGGAAGTTCCCCTTTTCTATTTTCTGTTTATATTCCACAACGTCGTCGTCGAGGTCTGCATCCTCGCCGAGCTCGCTCTGAATAACCTTGAGCTGTTCGCGCAGGTAGTAGTCGCGCTGGTTCCTGTCCATACTTTCGCGCACTTCTTCCTGAATTTTCGCTTCAGCCATCAAAATTTCCTTTTCGTGCTCCAATATCACCAGAAGCTTTTGCGCACGCATAAGCGGCTCGAATTCTTCCAGCAAATACTGCTTGTCGGTTATATCCGCCACCACATTGTCCGCCACAAAATCCGCGAGCAAGCCGGGGTTGTTCACCGTGTTCACGATAAACCAAAGGTCCTTTGAAAATTTGGGCATAAGCTTCATAAAATCGCCCACGAGCCTGCGTATATCGCGCACGAGCGCTTCTCCGCGAGCATCGCCGTACCCCTCTACCTCCACCGTCTTTTCTATAACGGAAGCTGTAAGGTATTTTTCATTTTCGGAATCGATATGCTCCACATAAGCGCGAGCAAGCGGCTCTACCACAATGTGTAGGTTTGTGCCTTGCGTTTTAACAAGCTGTGCTATTTTTACTATCGTGCCCACCGTGTAAACGTCTTCCTGCGCAGGTGTTTGTACGGTTGCGTCTTTCTGGCAAACGACGAAAAGCAGGTTGTCGCCGTGCATAGCCGCTTCGCAGGCTCTTTTAGATGCGGCGCGTGCCACATTAAGGTTTACCGCTGTGCCCGGGAAAACCACCATCTGCCTTGTGGCAATGCAGGGGAGCACGAGTTTTCTTATTTTTTCTGTTGTTTCTGCCATTTGGGTAATTGCCTTTCTATAACTGTAAATGCCTTTTTCGGCACATCGAAATTTCTAAATATTATATTTTTGCTTTATGGTACAAAAATTCAATATAAGTATACCACAATAAAATAAATATTTCCATACTTTTGTTATAAAATTCATAATATATTTTCATTTTTCACACATAAAAGAAAAGAGGCAGAGAGAAACCTCTGCCTTTTTTTCATATATTATTTCTTTCTTCTGTTTTTTATAAAGCACGGCAGATACGGTACAGCGTGTATGATGATATAAAGCGCATATACTATAATAACACAAACCGCCGTAGGTAAAGCCGCGCCTATGGGCGCGAAAAAGAAGGAGTTCAAGCGGAAAAACATATAATCCGAGCCGATTCTAGAAAAGTTTACCGCATTCGCAACAAGCGAAACGCAAAGCGCGGGCACGGCAGGCAAAAGCAGATCCACCCATTTTTCCGCTTTTGCATATGAATGATAGCCCGAAACTATCATCGCCAAAGCGCAGAAAAGCATCGTTCCGTGGTAGAAAAACGTATGGAAGCCCGCAAACGATATACAGGAATAGTTCTGCAAAATATTGGCGGGGTAAACAAAGTTTATAGAAGCCCCCAAAAGACCGAGCGTGCAAACATAACCGCAAGCGGCGTAGCGCACCTTGCCTCTTCCCCATATTGCAAACGGCATAGCATACATAAAAATGCTGCACGGGTAAAGCGGCAGCACACCGCCCCATTCAAGCTGAACCGTTTTGCCCGTATATGTTTCCCAAAGTATTTTTACAACCTCGAGAACCACGGCACATCCCCACAGCACAGCAAACACCGTACGCATAGTTTTTTCGCTCTTTTTTGCCACAAACACAGCAAAAAAGATCACTGCCGCCAAGCACACCGTCGCAAATACGAGGTGCAGGGGCGTGAAAAGCGTGCCGGGTATCTTATCTGCCGATGGCAGAAAATCTTTATGTGTAAAAAAGTTTTTTAAAAGCTCCGAAAAAGTCATAATTTACCGCCTTAAAAGTTTTATATAAACAGTATATCTTTGCTTTCGGCACAAATCAATATTTATATATAAAACTTAAGAATAACTTAAGAATTAAAAAAGTTGCCTTCGGCAACTATAAAATGCCCGAAGATCGAGCATTTTTACATAAAGAAAACTTTTTTGAACAAGAATTTGCGCACGATTTCCTATGTTATAAAAAAGAGCGTTACAAACGCTCTTTTGGAATTTTTGGGAACAAAAATCGTTTAAAAACGATTTTTGAAATAATTATATTCGCGCTTTTCTTTGTTTGAAAGAAAAGGCGCGGCAAAAGAAGCAAAAAAACTTGCAGTTTTATCGCTTTGTTTGCGCAAGCAGGTAACACGGCGATGCGACTGCCGTCACGAATTTCCGCTCTGTTCCATCGCAAAAATTGTGCCGAACCCCGTCGCAAGGTCACGGTGTACAGATTCGCTATGGTTTTTAAACGCGCTAAGGCGCGCATCAGCTTTGTTTTTTTGCTTGGAAACCAACCGCGTGGTTCCACGCAATTTTCCGCAGGAAAATCGAGCGTGGGAAGCGGTTCTCTCCACAGTTTTTTTGTAAACTTCAGCGATAAAACTGCAAGTTTTTTGCTTCTTTTTGTAACTTTTTCTTTCAAAAAGAAAAAGTTCGTATAATCGTTTGGAAAGCCGCAGGCTTTCCTTCCATAATAAAAAAGCAGAGAAAAAATTCTCTGCTTTTTTATTATCAAAGCAAAAATGCGGGCATCTTATCGCCAACCTGCACCTTGCCGAATTTTTCGCTTGTTTTCGCTTTGGGAGCCGCCGCTTCTGCCGCAGGCTTTTCGGGCACTTCTGCCGCAGGCTCGATAATTTCCGTTTTTACCTCTTCCACGGGTTTTGCCGTGGCTTTCGCCGCGCGTGCCACGCTGTTTTTACCTATTGACATATTCAAGCATCTCCTTTGTCATTTCCAAATATTCTTTTGAGCTTCGGCTGGATTTTTTATAAGCCAAAACAGGCTGGCTGTTATCCTGCGCCCATTCCACCGCGCTGTCTATTCTTATATAATTCTTAAAAACGTTCACGTTTTCAAGCTCTGCGAGGAACTCCATCGTCTGGCGGAAATATCCCTTGCGCTCGTCTGCCTTCGTAACAGCTATGCCGAGAAGCGAAAGATTTTTGTTCGTTTCTTTAGCTTTTCCGAAAAAGTCGAGCATATTCGCAAGGCCGAAAAGCCCCCAAGGGCTCGCCTCTATGGGTATAAGCAGGTAATCGGAAGCGCACATTATGTTCATAACGAGCATGCCGAGCGTAGGCGGGCTGTCGAGCAAAATAAAATCATATTCCCCGCTTGCTCTCACGCCTTCCAGCACTCTTGCAAGCGTTTTTTCCATATTCTTTTTGCCGTAAAGCTCAAATTCCGCGCCGCTCATAAGTATTCCCGAGGGCAAAAGAGAAAGGTTTTCATACGCCGTTTTTCTTATAAACGGGCGCACGTCGCATTCTTCCTTTATGGCTGTGAAAAGGTTTTCGCCGCTTTCGGAAAAAGCGAGCACTTCCTCCTCGCCGAAGAAAGAAAGCGAAAGGTTCTGCTGCATATCCGCGTCTACGAGCAGCACGCGGTAGCCGCCGAGCGCGAGAGCGTAGCCTACGTTGGAGCAAGTGGTGGATTTGCCGCTGCCGCCCTTGTTATTTGCAAAAGCAATAACTTTTGTTGCCATATTCAAAACCTATTCCTCCTCTGAAAGATATGAAAGAAGCGCATCTACGCCCTTTCCCGTTTTGGAATCGAGCGGAAAAATCGTTTTACACCCTGCCAAGCGAAGCCATTTTTCGCAGCGCTCCACGTTTGCGCCGGGTTTATCTATCGCAGTGATAATACCCACGACGTCGCGGTTTACCATACAGGTTATGTTAGGCCCGTATATGGAATAGACATCGTCTGCTTTTATAAGAAAGCCGACAACATCGGCTTCATATGCATAAAGCGCCAAAGCACCGGCAAGGTTGGCACGCTCCGTATATTCGCCGGGGGTGTCTATTATCAGCTCGCCGTAGTGAACGTACTGCGTTTTATAGTAGTGTATCTCTTCCCCACGCAGTCTTTGCGTGAGCGTGGTTTTGCCAGCGCCCACTCTGCCTACAAACATTATCTTTTTCATTATGTTCTCGTAATTTCGCAAACGGTGCAGTGAAGCTTATCGCGGCAATAATCCGTAACAGCCACAATAGCCGCCTCTACCTCCGAAACGGAGCCTGTTATAATGAGCGTACCTGTAAAGCGGTCTACAAACTCAACCGTCGCGCCCGAAGATTTCATAGAAATATCCGCGCATATTACCGCTGTTTCCGCAGGGCTGATGGTAAGCACGCCTATGGCGGAACGCTTATAATCCCCCTTCGGGTCAAGACCGAGCTTCTGGTAGAGTATGGCGTCGGGGTTTGCTATAACATGGGCAAGCGTTATCTGCTTGCCGGGCACAAGCTCTTGTATAATGCGCATTTTATCGCGCATAGAAAGTTCATCCATAAAAAATCCTCCTCCGCTTTCCCAAAAGAAAGCACGCAAAGAACTTTACTAAAAAAAGACGTTTATTTTTTGTGAGGAGCAAGCCCCTCCACTACCCAAAAGACGTTTTTTAGGTTTAATAAATTCCGTTCGGCATCGCCGAACATCGTAACATTCCGCGAAAGCGAAATATTTCACCGCAAAATCATAAAATGATTTTGCTCATCCGCCTATCTGCACGATAAGACCGCTCTCGCAGGCCGCTTCGTAAAGCGTATTTATCTTCTCCTGCGGCATAGGCTCTATGCTGTCGAGCGTGTACTCGCGTTCGAGCCCTGTGTATTTATCCCTGCCTAGGCGATGGTACGGCAAAAGGTGCAGTTTCATCACTCCCGGCAAAGTTGCGGCAAATTTCGCAATAGCGCGTATTTCCGCAGGGGTATCGTTAAACGTGGGTATAACGGGCACACGCACTGTCATATCCTGCGCAATGCTCGCAATATATTTTGCGTTTTCCAAAATAATTTCGTTTGGTTTGCCCGTAAAAGCCTCGTGCTTTTTGCTGTCTACGTGCTTTATATCCATAAGGACGTAATCCACGTTGGGTATCACCTTATCCAGCACCTCGCGCTTGGCATATCCCGTGGTTTCGATAGCCGTGTTTATGCCGTGCTCGTGGCAGGCAAGCAAAATGTCTCGCGCGAAATCGGGCTGGCAAAGAGCCTCGCCGCCCGAAAGCGTAACACCGCCGCCACTTCTGTCGTAATACGGCATATCCTTCTCTACCTCTTCCATGACCTCGCGCACGCAAACGTCGCGCCCTATGGTTTCGGGCTTGCCCGCGCGCATCATCGTTTGGATCTTGTATTCCTGCGATTCGGGGTTACAGCACCAGCGGCAACGGAGCACACAGCCTTTAAGAAAGACTATCGTGCGTATTCCCGGCCCATCGTGGATGGAAAAACGCTGTATATCAAATATTCTGCCCTGTGTATCATATATTCCCATAAGCGCTTTTCCCTCCTACTTTTCCGGAAGAAAGCAGGCAAAGAACTTTCCCCAAAAAAAGACGTTGATTTTTATTTTTCGGGAGGAGCAAGCCCCTCCCATACCAATATTTACTTAATTTTGCGATTTAAAACTTAAAATCCCTGTTCTGTTCTGTTGATAATATCATCCTGAAGCGAGCGGGAAAGTGTGGTAAACAGCGCGCTGTAGCCCGCTACGCGAACCACGAGGTTTTTGTAGTTTTCAGGGTGCTTCTGCGCATCTAAAAGCGTTTCGCGGTTTACTACGTTGAACTGAACGTGCATACCCTTTTGGTCGAAATAGCCGCGAATGAGCGAAACGAACTTTTCAAGGCCGAGCATACCCGCAAGTGCGCTGGGGTGGAACTTCTGGTTAAGCAGCGTACCGTTGCTCGCCACACCGTGGTCTAGCTTTGCAACAGAGTTTGCCGTGGCCGTGGGGCCGCATTTATCGCTGCCGGAAACGGGGCCTACGCCGTCTGCAATAGGCGTATATGCAAGCCTGCCGTCGGGTGTCGCGCCCGTCTGCGTGCCGAGAGGCACGTTTGCGGAAACGGGGTAAAGGCCTGCCTGGTAAAGACCGCCGCGATAGTTTTTGTATTTTTCAACCTCTTTTGTGTATGTGTACGCAACGTCGCGCGCGAAAAGGTCTGCTTCGCGTATATCGTTGCCGTATTTCGGAACTGTGGCAATAAGCGCGAGTATTTCTTCATATCTCGCTTTTGTGCCTGCCGTAAGGTATTCGCCTGTAGTGACCTCGCGGTAGATCTCTTTAATATCCGCTTCCGTAAGAGCAGAGCCGTTTGCAACGACCTTTTCGGCTATTTCCATCGTAAGCTTTTCCGCGTCATAGCCGCGCAAGCCCTTGCCGTAGTTGTGCGCGAGCGCTTCCTTGAACTCTGCCATTGTAACAAGCTTCTTCTCGAACACAAGCTCGCGGATGGCAAGCAGCGCGTCTGTCATATTGGCAATGCCGAAGCCCTGCGGACCTGTGAAATTGTATACAGCGCCGCCCTCCTGCAAGGATTTGCCGCGTTTTATGCAGTCGTCTACCATACAGGATTGGAAAGGCAAGGGGCAACGCATAGCGTGCGCCGCGTCTACGGCGTTGTCTGCGTTTACCATAAGCTCTATCATGTACGCTTCCTGCTTTTTGTAAGCGTCGTAGAACTCCTCGAAGGTCTTCATTTCCGTAACGTCGCCCGTTTTGGGGCCTATTTGCTCGCCCTTGTCCACACCGTTAGAGAAAACGAGCTCTACGGGGCGGCACATATTGAAGAACGCCGCATCGTGCCAGCCGTCTGTTTTGCCGGCCTTCTGCGGTTCAACGCATCCGATTATGCAATAGTCGCGCGCATCCTCGAGCGTAAGCCCGCGAGCCATAATGGATGGGATAATGACCTCGTCGTTGTAATATGCGGGCAGACCCGTGCCGAGTCTGGTGAGAGCCGCCGCCTTAACGAGCAAGGATTTTGGCGAACCGTTCCAAACGCGGATAGAAAGCGAGGGCTGAGGAAGCGGAACGTGCATCGCCGCCTCTATGCACATATAGGAAAGGTCGTTTGTTGCGTCCATTCCGTATATGTCCTGGCCGCCCACGATAAGGTTCTGGAAAAGACCGTAGCCTGCAAAGCCTTCTGCGCTTGCCGCATCGCGGACCTTATTGAGGTCATTGAGCTTTACCCATATGCAGTCGATAAGCTCCTGTGCTTCTTCTATAGACATAACGCCGTCGTCCATATCCTTCTTATAGAAAGGATACATATACTGGTCGAAACGTCCCGGGGAAATGGAGTGACCGCTGGATTCCACCTGCAAAAGCATCTGCACGAACCAAAAGCTCTGGCAAGCCTCGAAGAACGTGCGCGCGCCCTTTTCGGGTACGTGGGCGCAAGCGTCCGCTATGCAGCGAAGCTCCATTTTTCTGCCCATATCGTGTTCTTTTTCCGCCATCTGAGAAGCGAGCACAGAGTAGCGGTGGGCATATTCTATAACAGCCTCGCAGCTTTCGATAACTGCTTCCAGGAAGTTGCGGTGAGTAACGTAATCGCCGTCGCCAAAGCGAAGATTTGCAAGCTCTGCCTTGGCTTCGTTTATAATGGCTTCATAGCCGTAATTTATAACTTTATCATACTGCACGCAAACGTGACCGATGCCGTTGTAGAAATAGTTGCCTACGGTGAAGATACCGTGGTTCATAAACACATCGTACGCTTCGGGCGCCATATTTGCTTTGGCAAGGTCGGAAACCGTTTTGCCCTTCCAATACGGGTAAGCCTCGCGCAGCTTCTGTTTCGTTTCCTCGGAAATGTAGAAGGGGTCTGCTTCACGGGTGGCAACCGTATCAAATTCAGCTTCCAGCCATTCATAGGAATATTCGGGGAAAACCTGGCAGCCATGGGGTGTCACCGTAGCGCTGCCGGCGATAAGCTCGTTTTCGCGAATAACTATGGGTATATTGCGGAGAATGTGAGCGAAAGCCGCACTTCTGCGTTTAACGAGGGGTAAATTTTCCGTTGCTTTATAGCTTTCGGTAACAAGCACGCCGCGGTCTGCTTCGATTTCGGGCATCTTTTCGTAAAGAGCCGCCATAAGCTTATCTATGCGCGCGCTTTTTTCTATAACAAATTTCAAATTTTCCATATTTTTCACCCTATTTCAAATCAAATTTGTTCCCAAAGCTCTTTGTGCGGTGCGGGAATGACGGATTTGTTCATAAGCAAGCCGAGCCCTGCCGCGTATTCCGCGCCTGCATCGACCGCCGCCGTTACGTCGCCCACGTCGCCTGTGACCATAACGAGGCCCTTACCGCCCATACCGCGTGAAACGCGGAGGTCGAAAATAGCCACGTTGGCTGTTTTAACAGCGATATCCGCCGCCTTTATAGCGCTCGCGGCAGAAAAAGTTTCTATAACGCCGAGCGAGCCGCTTTTTTTCGTGGCTTCCGTGCCGAAAAGCGCCGTTACCACCTGTGGGTCGATCCTGCCCATAACAGAGGTATCCACTATGGTCGCTTCGAATCTTCCCTTCACGTAGGAAACCGCCGCGTCAACATCGGCGATCGCCCCCGTGAGTATTATTTCATATTTACCGGGACACGCAGGATGAGCGCTTACAAGGCTTATGCCTGCGCTTTTGAGCGCGGAGTCGCACGCTTCAACACCCTTTGCTATGCTTTTAAGTTCTATTATACCTACGGCATTTTGCATATTACTGTTTGTCCCTTTCTATTATAATTTTTTTGTTGTCTACGTATGTGCACACACCGGAAACCGAGGCGTACTGCGGGAGCGAAAGCCCCTCTGCCGCGTCTGCTATCTTTTCGCCGAGTGCAACGTACTGCCCTGCAACCACGCAAGGCACGGAGGGCACGCCTATATGACCTGCCATAGAGATCTCCACTCTATCGGGCATAAAGCCGTCGCCTGCGAATTTTGCTTCCTTATCGTATTCGGAAACGCCTATTATTTCCTTCCAGCGCTCGCTGGAGATCATACGGTAGGGGCGCGTATCGCGCGGGGAAACCGTATCGTCGGAAACGTAGCGTGTTTTTGTTTTTGCAAGGTCTGCTTTGAGCTTGAATATCATCGCTCTGGGGGAAAGCCCCTGGCAACAAGCGGCGTGCTCGCAGATACCGCAGCCACAGCACAGTGTGGCAGAGGCAAATATTTTGTTATCGAGCATACCGTTGCCCTGCGCCACGCGCACGAGCTTGTGCGGCTCCAATGGGTAGCCGAGCTGGTTTCTGGGGCAAAGGTCCGTGCAGCGCGTGCACTGGCAGCAAGCGGAAGAACCGCGGCGGAGCTGCACGTCTATGCTCGTCTGCTTAGACTGGATTATAGGCAGCTTCTCTGGCAAAATGAGAAGCGATTTTGTTGTTTTTGTAATAACGGCTTTTTCCGGGTCTATTACTCTGCCCATAGCGGGACCGCCGTCCAGCACCACGTTGTCTGCAGGCACCGTGATATTGTAATGAGCGAAAAGGTCTTTTACGTATGTACCCACAGGCACGCGTACGACAAGACGCTTTTCCGTATTTCCCGCAATGGTGAGCCATTTGTGCGTTACGGCAATTCTGTGGCGCAATGCTTCGCGTATATCGTATACCGTTTCCACGTTGTAAACGATAACGCCCACGGAAATGGGCAAGCCGCCCGCCTTTACGCTTCTGCCCGTAGCCTCGTATATAAGGCTTATTTCGTCGCCCATCGGGTAGACGTCGGGCAAGTATTTAACTGCGGTCTTTTCGGAAAGCTTCTGACCATCGAAAAAGCCGAGTTTTTTTGCCGTATGCTCCTTTACACAGAGCAGACCGCGGTTTGCTGTGGTATTCTCCACAATATAGTCTATCCCCTCGACAACCTTGCGCAGTTCATCGCGCAAAATGGTATAGTCGGTATAAAGCAAGGTTTCACATTCCGCGCCGTTAACGAGAATGGTGTCTACGCCGTCTGCTATTTTTGCATAAGCGGGAAATCCCGCGCCACCGGCACCGACGATGCCTGCGATCTTAACGCCCTCTTTGAACTCTACGTTCGTGGTCGTCATACGCAAAATGCCATCGTGAAGCGCCTCTGCGGGAGCAGGTTTTCTATACAGCGCATATTTTGCTTCTCGGGTGTTCATTTCTTCCGACATAGTTTGCTCCTTTTTCATATTTCTTCCTGAAAATATTGCGCTTTTGTGCAATATTCAATGCAAAAAACGCTTCCGCGTTTTTTGCTTACGGGTCTACTATACCGACGATAACTGCGTCTACAGGCTCGAACTGGTTGCGCAGCGCAAGGCGCGCGCTCGAACCCGTCGTTATAAGCACAACTTCGCCTATGCCGGCGCCAACGCTGTCTACAGCCACGATATATTTATCCGTTTCAACATTATTTTCTATTATTTTTACTTCGAGAAATTTGCTTCCCGTGAGCGATTCCTGCTTTTTTGTGGAAACCACGTTTCCAATAACAAGTCCTTTTAACATAACTTTACCTCACGGAAGAATTATTCTTTCACGATTTTAACAAGGCTGCCGTTGCCTATACCGGCCGCGTTTGCATCGTCTGTATCAACGTGCATTTCGAGCGCGAAAGCTTTGTTTACGCGCACTTGAACGCCGTACCAACGTGTTTTTTTGCCTTTTCCTTCAACGTCTACCGTTACGTAGTCGCCGTCGGCAACGCCGTACTTTGCGCCGTCTTCAAGGCTCATATGTATGTGGCGGTTTGCAATAATGCAGCCCTCTGTAAGCGTTACAACGCCCTTGGGTCCTATCATTGTGATAGGTGCGGAACCTTCTATTTTACCGGATTCGCGCACGGGGGGCTTAACTTTGAGAACGTAAGAGTCTGTCATAGAAACCTCTACCTGGGAAGCGGAACGGATAGGACCGAGCACTCTTACTTTTTCTATGGGGCGGAGCGAGGGACCGACGATGGTGACAACCTCGTTTGCCGCGTACTGGCCGGGCTGGGAAAGATCTTTCGCCTTTGTAAGCTCATAACCCTTGCCGAAAAGCACGTCGAGATGCTCGCGGGAAAGGTGAACGTGGCGGTTGGAAACGCCTATCGGCACGTCGGCGCCGCTTTCTGCCGCACCTGCGCCTCCCATATCAGACATAACTTTTTTTACGATTGCGGCAATTTCCGCAGATGAATATTCCATAATTTTCGGCTCCTCTGCAATTTATTTTTGTATGTAAATCCGCAAGAACGCGGAATTTTTTTCGATTTTTCACGCTTCCACGAAAGAAAGCTTGGCAAAGAACTTCATTTAGTACCCGCCCTTTGCTTCGGCGAGAATTTAATTATTTATAGGAATTATTTTTTTGTTTTTCTGCAATATTGGAATTTGTCCCCATAAGGAGTGCCGAAGCACTCCTTATGGGATCTTCCCTAAATCAATTTTTAATTAACCGAGTTTGGGGAGAAGCTTTTCAACGTCTGTGTGAGGACGAGGAATTACGTGAAGAGCTACAACTTCACCGAGTTTCTGTGCTGCGTCGCCGCCTGCTTCTACAGCTGCTTTAACTGCGCCAACGTCGCCGCGAACCATTACGCTTACGAGTCCGGAGCCGATCTTTTCGCTGCCCACGAGAACTACGTTAGCTGCTTTTACCATTGCGTCTGCTGCTTCGATAGCTGCAACAAGACCTCTTGTTTCTACCATACCGAGTGCTTCCATTTTTATTTCCTCCAAAATTAAATATTTTTTGTTTTTTTATTTTTCAGGCTGTCAGCCTGTTGTAAGAAAGCTCATAACGTCGGGGTGCGGACGTGCGATAACCTCCGCAAGCTTTACGTTGCCAACCTCTGCGGCCGCAACCTTGCCCGCTTCGAGCGCCGCCTTAACGTCCGATACACTGCCTTCGACAACGACTGTTACCAATCGTCCGCCCAAGCGTTTCTCGACGTGAATGAGCTTAACGTTTGCCGCCTTCACCATTGCGTCAAGTCCCGCAATAGCCGCAACAAGCGCTTGAACTTCGAGTAACGCTATTGCATTTTCCATAACTTTGTACCGATCTTAAAAATTAGTCGAGCTTGGGAAGAAGTTTTTCAACGTCGCCGTGGGGACGAGGAATTACGTGAAGAGCAACAACTTCGCCGAGCTTCTGTGCTGCGTCGCCGCCTGCTTCTACAGCTGCTTTAACTGCGCCAACGTCGCCGCGAACCATTACGCTTACGAGTCCGGAGCCGATCTTTTCGCTGCCGAGAAGTGTAACGTTAGCTGCTTTTACCATTGCGTCTGCTGCTTCGATAGCCGCAACAAGACCTCTTGTTTCTACCATACCGAGTGCTTCCTGCATAATTATGTTCTCCTTTAAATTTATTTAGAGTTTGTTTATCTTAATTTATCTTTGCCGAGTGCGTTCAGATGTGCGAACCACTCCATTTCCTCCGATTGCCTTGTAATAATACGGGAGGCAATATAGAGGTTTCTTTTTTGCGCTTCCTCTACGCCGGCTTCGAGAGCCGCCTTTACCTCGGAAGCGCCGCCTTCGAACTTCACCACCATTACGAGGGGAACTTCTACCTTGTCGGCATTTGCCGGCTTGTTTTTATCAATAGCCACAATTTTGACATCGGCGCTTTTCGCTACCTTATCTGCTACGACTATCGACGTGGCAAATCCGTATACTTCTATCATACCGAGTGCCATAGGTTTTCTCCTTATTCAGCAACGTAACAAATCTTTATGCCCGCCTGAGCCACGTTTGTTTCCATTGCTTCGTTCATTTTGTCGAGGGGGAATGTGTGCGTGATGAGGTCCTTTATCGGAATGTTCATCTCGCGAGCCTGGCGAAGGAACGCCATTGTTGTGGGGTAATCGTCTGCGCTGTAGTCCCAAGAGCCAACGAGGTTGATCTCTTTATTGCACATTGTGAAGTGGGGGTTGATCTGGTATTCGCCGTTGTTAACGAAGAAGCCCATTTCGCACATACCGCCGCCGCGGCGAATGTAAGAATAGATATCTGCCGCTGCAGAGGGAGCGCCTGTGCACTGGAACGCGAAGTCGGCAAGGTTGCCGCCGCAAGCTTCTTTAACGAGAGCAACTCTTTCATCGAGAGTTTTTGCTTCTTTGAAGTTGATAACCGTCTTAACGCCTATCTTCTTCGCCATTTCAAGGCGCATGGGTGTGCCGTCGATAGCGATGATGTGGTTGATGCCTGCCGCACGGAGTACGCACGCCATAACAAGACCAACGGGGCCAAGACCCTGGATAACAACCTTTGTATTGAAGTTCATAAGGCCTGTGCCGTTTGCACGTTTGAGAGCGTGTACGCAAACGCAAGCAAGCTCGAGGATCATTCTTTCATAGAGGTCGAGGTCGTTTACAACGAAGTATGTAGCGCCCTTATCTCTGATGAGAAGGTGTGTTGCGAACCAACCGTTGAGGGGGTTATCGTCGTTATGACCGATAAGGCCGAACACGCCCTGCTTATCGCAAAGGTTCGTGTTTGCGGGGTGGTTGCGGCAGATATTGCATTCGCCGCAAGAAATAACGGATGTAACGATCTTGTCGCCAACCTTAATAGGCTTGCCGGCTGTATCGTATTTTACGTTTTTACCGAGAGCGATTATCTCGCCTGTGCCCTCGTGACCGAGAACTACGGGTGTGAGGCCGAACGGGTCTGCGCGCCATTCGTGAACGTCTGTACCGCAAACGCCCGCGCCTTCAACTTTAACGAGAATATCGTCGTCCTGAAGCTCGGGAACTGCAAATTCCTTGAGCTCGATTTTCTTTTCTGCCGTGAGCATTGCTACTTTTGCTGTTTTGGGGAGCGCGCCGCCGTGCTTGCCGCACTTGCAGTCAGCACCGTGGCCGCCGCAGCATTCGTGCTTTTCGCCTGCGTTCATTTCGCTGACGATCTTGCGAACAATGCTTTCGATATCGGAAGGATTGAGTGCCATTTTCGTTTTCTTCCTTTCTGAATTAGATTATGCGGAAGTTATCCGCCATTACGCAGCGACGCAAGCGTGTGAAGCTCTTTGCAGAGGTAATACCCTCGCCTGTAGGTCCTGCGATAGTGAATGTGGTGTGCCCTTCGCCGCCAAAGCCAATGCCCGCGTAGGAAGGAGCATTTTTAACAAATATTGTTGTTTCAACCGCTCTTGCAAATCTTGTAAGGTGGTCTATATTTTTGGAGTGCATATGAGCCGTGTGTCTGTTTCCGTGTTCTGCGGCAACAGCCTTTTCTATAGCTTCGTCTATGTTCTTAACACGAACTATGGGAAGGATAGGCATCATAAGCTCTTCCTGAACGAAGAGGTGCTCAAAATTCGTTTCGCATATAATGCAACGAACCTCGTCGCCTACGTTCACGCCGATCTTCGCGAGCAGGACCTTTGCATCTCTGCCTACGCAATCGCGGCTTACTGTTTTCTTAACGATACCCGTTTTGGGGTTCTTCACGTCCACAAGAACTATTTTCGCAAGCTCTTCTGCCTGTGCGGCGTTTATCATATACGCGCCGTTTTTCTGCATACCTGCGATGAGCTCGTCCGCGATGTTATCAAACGCGAAAACTTCCTTTTCTGCGATGCAGGGGAGGTTGTTGTCGAACGTGCAGCCATCGATAATATCCTTTGCGGCTTTCTGAATGTCTGCCGTATCGTCTACGATAACAGGGGGGTTGCCCGCGCCCGCACCGATAGCCTTCTTACCGGAAGCAAGCACAGCTTTTACAACACCGGGGCCGCCCGTGCAAACGAGAAGTCTTATAAGCGGGCTCTTATACATAATGTTCGCCGTATCGAGTGTGGGCTTCTTAACGGAAGCCACGAGTATCTTCGGGCCGCCTGCCGCAAAGCACGCACGGTTTATAAGGTCAACGGCGTAGTTGGATGTTGCTATTGCATTGGGGTGGGGGTTAAACACGATACCGTTGCCTGCCGCAATCATACCCATACTGTTGCAGATAACGGTTTCAGAGGGGTTGGTGCTGGGGGTTATACTGCCCACAACGCCGAAAGGCGCCATTTCCGTGAGAGTAAGACCGCAGTCGCCCGTTTTAACCTGAGAAACGAGGTCTTCCGTGCCGGGAGTTTTGTCGGCAACGAGCTTGTGCTTTGCAATCTTGTGCGCTACCCTGCCCATTTTTGTTTCCGCAACGCCGATCGTCGCCATTATCTCGGCTTCGGCGCGCGTATATTCGCGAATTTTCGCGATGAGTTTTTCTCTTTCTTCAACACGCATGGAACGAATAGCCTTGTAGCCCGCGTTTGCGGCTTCGATAGCGTCGTTCATATCCTCGAAGATACCGATAAACTTTCTGCCGTTGTAGCTTTCGGAGCTGTATGCGGGAACATCTTTTTTAGCTTCCGCGCCGCCTATTTCGGCAACGACTTTCTTTATTATCTCTTCTATCTGCGCGTCTGTCCAGTTAATTGCCATTTCAATTCTCTCCTTTCAAAAATATTTCCGTATAAGGAATTATTTTCCGAGAGCTGCGAGAACTTTCTTTGTGATTTCTGCAACGAGAGCATCGTCTGCGCCTGTGCTTGTTACTATGCCGCTGGGAGTAACTGCGTTCTGTTTGCATTTGCAGTTAGGTGTACCGAGGTTAGCGCAAGTTTTGCAGCCGGGGTGTTTGCCAGGGATACGCATTTTCTTGCGGAGTTCCATAAGCTTTTCGAGCTGGTCGCAAGGAATTTCTTCAACTTTGCCGAGCTCCATAGCGTATTTGCAGATCTTAGCGTTGAATTCAACTTCTTCCATTGTGAAGAAAGCTTTTTTAAGTGTGTTACCTACTGTAAGAGCGCCGTGGTTCTTAAGAAGGAATGCATCGTGGTTCTGGATGTAAGGCATAAGGGAATCGGGAATTTCCATTGTGGAAGGTGTGCCGTATTCGCAAGTGGGCACGAAACCGATCGTGAGAACCGCTTCGGGAAGGATGTATTTGTCGAGCGGTACGCCTGCAACCGTGAAAGCTGTAGCAACGGGAGGGTGAGCATGAACAACTGCGTTTACGTCGGGACGTTCCTGGTATACGCGGAGGTGCATTTTGATTTCGGAGGAGGGGTTGAGTCTGCCTTCGATCTTGTTACCCTTGCCGTCGATACGGATGATCATATCGGGTGTGAGGTCGCCTTTGGATACGCCTGTAGGTGTGCAGTAGTATTCGTTGTCGCTTACTTTAACGGAGATGTTACCGTCGTTTGCAGCTACGAAGCCTTCGGCATAAATTTTGTGGCCTACTTCGCATATCTCTTTTTTAATTTCGAAAGATGAAGTCATTGTTTTTATTTCCTTTCATTTAATTATTTACAATTTTTTGGGGCTTTTGCTTTGTATATTTCTCGCCCGCTTCCGCTTTTGCGGAAAACCGGCGGCAATACCGAATTTTTCGGCAAACTATTCGTTTGCCTCGTTTACACGCTTGGATTTAAGGCTGTTTTGGTTTTCGTCCTCAAAATTCCCTCTGTTTGCTTCGTTTCTGTAAACCAGATAGTAGCAAAGAGAGTCTATAACAACAAGGCGAGAAAGATGTGAGCTCAGTGCCAAGGAGCTGTGCTTGGTTTCTTCCGTATCCGTAAGCAGCACGATGTCGCTCTGCTTCATAACGGGCGAACGGTCCGTACCCGTTATGCATATGGTGGAAATACCGCGGCTTTTGGCAAGCCTCATAGCCTCTACGATGTCCTTGGATGCGCCCGATTGGGAAATGCCAACCAAAACATCGCCTGCGCGCATTCTGGAAACAGCTATCATCTGCATATGCGTGTCGCCATAGGAAAAAGCCTCGTACCCTGCGCGAAGAAACTTGTTCGCCGCGTCTTGTGCAACAGAAGCGGAGGAACCAAGGCCTATTAGCACCGTTTTTCGCGCGCCCGCAATAAGGTTTGCGGCGGCTGCGATATTTTCGGGGGCTATGGTACGTTTCGTGCGCTCGAAGGAAAGGTAGGCATCGTTGCAGATCTTGCCGAGTATTTCAAAGCAGGAGTCGTTTTCGTCTATGGTGGGAAGCACCACCTTTTTTTCCTGCTCGCCCGCGACGGAAATTTTCAGTTCACCGTAACCGGAAAAGCCGAGCCTGCGCGCAAAGCGCACTATTGTGGATTCGGAGCTTTCGCAAAGCTCCGCAAGCTCGGAAATAGACATAGGCAAATTGTCGCCGGGGTGGGAAATCAGCCAATCGGCAACCTTCTTTTCGGATTTACCCATATCGCCGTACAAAAGCTGGGCTTTCAGAATGATTTTGTTCATTTTGTCCTCGCTTTCGCAGTTTTTGAAAATTTGCTTCACAATGCAAAAGTGCACTGTGTGTTTTAATGAAAAATATTTTCATTTTTCTTCATTTTACTATATAAATAAACGTTTGTCAATAAAAATTTTTGTTTTTTTCGTTTTGGGGGCAAAACAAGTTAAATTTCCGTATTTTCATTGGGCGAAATAGCAAAATTATGCATATTGTTTTTGTTTATTTTAACACTTGCATAAAACAAAACCATAAATTAAAATTTTTATGGTTATTTTTATAAAATATTTTCCTATTCTATTGACAAATCGAAATAAAAATGTATAATTGTATACAATTACACATTTATCCCCGGAGGTTTCCCTATGCTATCAAGAAGCGACGCAAGCAATTTGCTTGAATTTTCTCAATATAAATATTCATTGCAGGATGTGGCAGAGCCCAACCTGTACCGTGATATATACCCCTATACCGATATACCGAAGATACCCTTTAACCACCGCCGCGTGCCGATATCCATGCCCAAAGAAATCTGGATAACGGACACGACCTTCCGCGATGGCCAGCAATCCCGCGCACCCTACACCACAGAGCAGATAGTTCACCTTTACAAGCTGCTTTCCAAGCTCGGCGGCGAAAAAGGCATCATTCGCCAGAGCGAATTTTTCGTTTACAGCAAAAAAGACCGCGAGGCTGTGGAAAAATGCATGGACCTCGGCTATAAATTCCCCGAGATCACAACGTGGATACGCGCCACAAAGGAAGATTTCAACCTCGTGCGCGACATCGGCATAAAAGAAACGGGCATTCTCGTTTCCTGCTCCGACTACCACATTTTCAAAAAGCTCGGCATGACACGCTCGCAGGCGCTGGAGCACTACCTTTCCGTGGTGCGCGATGCGTTTGAGGCAGGCTTGCGCCCCCGCTGCCACCTGGAGGATATAACACGCGCCGATTTCTACGGTTTCGTAGTTCCCTTCGTAAATGCCCTCACAGAGCTTTCCGAGGAGGCAGGCATTCCCGTTAAGATCCGTATGTGCGACACAATGGGCTACGGTATCCCCTACAGCGAGGTAGCCCTGCCCCGAAGCGTACCCGGCATAGTATACGGCTTGCACCACTACGCAAACGTGCCCAGCGAAATGCTTGAATGGCACGGCCACAACGATTTCTATAAGGCTGTTACAAATGCCACCACGGCTTGGCTCTTCGGAGCTTCCGCGGTTAACTGCTCGCTTCTCGGCATAGGCGAGCGCACGGGCAACGTTCCGCTTGAGGCGATGGTTATAGAATATGCATCCATCCGCGGCACGCTCGACGGCATGCACCCCGAGGTCATCACGGAAATAGCAGAATATTACAAAAACGAGCTCGGCTACAATATCCCCCCCATGACACCGTTTGTGGGCGAAAACTTCAACGTAACGCGCGCAGGCATTCACGCAGACGGTATGCTTAAGGATGCGGAAATATACAATATTTTCGATACGGAGAGCATTCTCGGCGTTCCCGCCTCCGTTTCCGTTTCCAAAACCTCCGGTCTTGCGGGAATCGCATACTGGGTGAACAAGCACTATAAGCTCACGGGCGACGAAATGGTAACAAAGCGCGACGAAGTTATCGTTAAAATGAAAGAAGCCATCGACGAGCTTTACGCAGAGGGCAGAATTACGCTTATGACAGACCCCGAGCTCGAGGAGCTGTTTGTTTCCATTTCTGCGGAAATTAAAAAAGCATCCGAAAACAAATAATTTGCAGGAGTAAATAATTATGTTTCAGCCTGATGGGGCTTCCAGCCTCGAAGAAAAAGTTTACCTTGCTCTGGAGGAGCAAATACTTTCCCGCAAGCTTTGCGCCGGTGAATCCATAACGGAAATGAAGCTTTCAAAGGCGCTCGGAGTCAGCCGCACGCCCGTGCGCGAAGCGCTCCAGCGCCTCGACAGAGAGGGTCTTATAAAGCTCGTGCCAAACAAAGGCGCCGTGGTGCTCGGTATTTCCGAGCAGGACCTTATAGATATTTATAATATACGCATGCGTTTAGAGGGGCTTGCCTCCCGTATAGCCGCAGAAAACACAGACGAAGACCTTTGCAAAAAGCTGGGCGATAACGTAGACCTCACCGCCTTTTATATGGAAAAGGGCGATATAGAGAAGGTAAAAGACCTCGATTCCTCTTTTCACGATATAATCTACTGTTCCTGCAAAAGCAGAATGCTCGGAAAAATACTTTCGGAGCTGCACAGGTATATAGCTAGCTACCGCAAGCTTTCGCTTGCCGTAGACGGCAGAATAGAAAAATCGCTCGCAGAGCACCGCGAAATTTACGAAGCAATAAAAGAAGGCAACGCCGACGGCGCAGACGCGCTTATGTCCGCCCACGTAGAGCGTGCCCTTACAAATTTGCTTACGATAGTTAACCAAGAAAGAAAGGATACATAAGAAATGGGACTCACCATAGCGCAGAAAATCATAAAAAACCACCTTGTTTCCGGCGAAATGACACCCGGCGCGGAAATAGGACTTCGCATAGACCAGACACTCACACAGGACGCCACGGGCACGATGGCTTACCTTCAGTTTGAGGCGATGGGCACGGAAAGGGTAAAAACAGAGCTTTCCGTAGCATACATAGACCACAACACGCTTCAGGCAGGCTTTGAAAACGCAGACGACCACAGATATATACAGACGGTAACGAAAAAGCACGGCATCCGCTTCTCCCGCCCCGGCAACGGTATTTGCCACCAGGTACACCTCGAACGCTTCGGTATACCCGGCAAAACACTCATCGGCTCCGACAGCCACACCCCCACGGCGGGCGGCCTAGGTATGCTCGCGATGGGTGCGGGCGGCCTTGACGTAGCCGTAGCAATGGGCGGCGGTGCATATTATATCAATATGCCCAAGATCATCGGCGTAGAGCTCACAGGCAAGCTCCCCGACTTCGTAGGCGCGAAGGACGTTATACTCTACGTTCTTTCCAAGCTCGGCGTAAAAGGCGGCGTTGGCAAGGTTGTGGAATACTACGGCGAAGGCGTAAAGACACTTTCCGTTCCCGAAAGAGCCACCATTACAAACATGGGTGCAGAGCTCGGTGCTACAAGCTCCGTATTCCCCTCTGATGAAGTAACGCTCGCTTTTCTTAAATCTCAGCAGAGAGAGTGCGATTACGTGCCCCTCGGCCCCGACGAAGACGTGGTTTACGACGAGCACCTGAGCGTAAACCTTTCGGAGCTCGTTCCGCTCGCGGCTTGCCCACACAGCCCCGATAACGTTCGCCCCGTATCCGAGCTCGCAGGAATGAAGCTCGACCAGGTTTGCGTAGGCTCCTGCACAAACTCCTCCATGCTCGATATGCTCACTGTTTCCTCCATTCTTAAAGATAAAACTGTTCACGCCGACGTGGAAATGTCCGTTTCCCCCGGCTCTAAGGAAGTTCTCTCCATGCTCGCCGACTGCGGCGCGCTCACAGACATGGTAAGCGCCGGTGCGAGAATACTCGAATGTGCATGCGGCCCTTGCATCGGTATGGGCTTCTCCCCGAAATCCGCAGGTGTCAGCCTGCGCACATTCAACCGCAACTTTGAAGCGAGAAGCGGCACGGCAGACGCAAAGGTTTACCTCGTTTCCCCGCAGACTGCAGCGGCTTCCGCTATAACAGGTGTGTTCACAGACCCGCGCACGCTCGGCAAAGCACCCGAAATCAACCTCCCCGAGGTTATGAAGATAAACGATAACCTTATCGAAATGCCCGCAAGCCCCGAAGAGGCGGCAAGCATAGACGTAGAACGCGGCCCCAATATAAAACCCATTCCGAAGGGTGTGCGCCCCGCAGAAGACCTCGCCTGCAAAACGGCGCTCAAGGTTGGCGATAATATCACCACAGACCACATCATGCCCGCAGGCACAAAGATACTCCCCTACCGTTCCAACGTACCGAAGCTTTCTGAGTTCTGCTTCACCGTTTGCGATAAAGAGTTCCCCGAAAGAGCAAAAGCGCTCGGCGGCGGTATCATCGTAGGCGGCGCAAACTACGGCCAGGGCTCTTCCCGTGAGCACGCGGCGCTCGTGCCCCTCTACCTCGGCATAAAAGCCGTTGTGGCAAAGAGCTTTGCGCGCATACATATGGCAAACCTCATCAACTTCGGTATTATCCCGCTCACGTTCAAAAACCCCGATGATTTTGAAAAAATCGCGCAGGGCGACGATATAGAAATCAAAGGCTTTGCTTCCGGCATTGCCGCAAAAGACGAAATCGTCCTCGAAAACAAGACAAACGGCGAAAAAATAACGCTCGTTCTCGCCGCAACGGCACGCCAGCGCGAAATTTTGCTCGCGGGCGGCTTGCTCAACTACACAAAGGATAAGGAGAACTAATAAAATGGCAGATATGACAGTTAACGCACAGCTCGACGCGGCGTGCGAAAAATTCAGAAAAATCCTCGAAAAACAGCTTGTAAGAATCGAAGATATGAAATCTCAGGGCGATTTTGTAGATTACAACGCCCTCAATAAAATTCGCATCGGCGTATGCGGCGGCGACGGCATCGGCCCCACTATCACGGCAGAGGCAAGACGCGTGCTCGAATTTATGCTCGCCGATATGGTAGAGGCCGGTAAGGTTGAATTTGTAAACATCGACGGTCTTACCATCGAAAACCGCATCGCTTGCGGCAAAGCCATTCCCGACGACGTTATGGCAGAGCTCAAGTCCTGCGAGATAATCCTCAAGGGCCCCACGACAACCCCCCAGAAGGGCGACGGTATGCCCAATATCGAAAGCGCAAACGTTGCTATGAGAAAGGCGCTCGACCTTTTTGCGAATATCCGCCCCGTTAAGGTTCCCGCAGAGGGCATCGACTGGACAATCTTCCGTGAAAACACAGAAGGCGGCTACGCTGTGGGCAAAGAGGGCTTCAACGTAACGGACGACCTCGCGGTAGACTTCGTTATCACAACAAAACAGGGCTCCGACAGAATTGCACGCCTTGCATACGACTATGCGCGCAAGAACGGCTACGGCAGAGTTTCCCTTATTTCCAAAGCAAACGTTATCAAAACAACAGACGGCAACTTCCTCGAAGATTGCCACAAGGTTGCGGCAGAATACCCCGAAATAGTAACCGACGAATGGTATGCAGACATCATCACGGCGAAGCTCGTAGACCCGAAGCGCCGCCGCGACTTCAAAGTGCTCGTTGCCCCCAACCTCTACGGCGACATCATCTCCGATGAAGCGGCAGAGTTCCAGGGCGGTGTTGGTACGGCAGGCTGTGCAAACATCGGCAAAAAATACGCTATGTTTGAGGCTATCCACGGCTCCGCGCCCAGAATGGTCAAGGAAGGCCGCGCACAGTATGCAGACCCCTGCTCTATGCTCCGCGGCTGTGTAATGCTCCTTTCCCACATCGGCTTGCAGGAAAAGGCAGACAAGCTTGCAAAAGCGCTCGACATTTGCTGCTTCGAAGAAAAGAAGCTCACTATAACGGGCAGAGATACGGGTGCAACCTGCGAAGAATTCGGCAACTACGTAATGGAAACGCTCAAAGCGCTTTGATTAAAATAATAATAACCACCAGCAAACTGGTGGTTATTATTTTATAGAGATATCATTTTATGTGCAACGCAAGCCAATATGTAATAGGCAATTTTGTGCCTTCTGCTATTTTATCGAGCGTATCCAGCGTTATGGAAACTTTGCATTTTTCCATATTCGTAACGTGGCGCTGGCTCAAATCGCAGAGTTCTGCAAACTTCTCGCGAGAAATATGTGCTTCCTTTCTGTAGTTTATGAGGTTGATCGATAAAATCACCCTTGAATTTTGTTGTGTGTAATTTACAACTTTTGATGTTCCGAACATTGTCTGTTCCTCCTAAAATAAGTATTTTGGGCAGAACCCGACAATATACGGGTTTTTAAGGCGAAGTGTGACAAAAAAACGAAAAAAGTTAAAAAATTTTTTACCGTAAATTCGCCTTGTATAGTAGTAGTAATTATATCAAACCATTAAAAATTTTTTTAACAGCAACCTACCCCCATAAAACAAAAATGCTTCCCCTACTGCTGATGCAGGGGAAGCATTTTTTGCAAATATTGCTTCAAATAGTCAATAGCTTGGCTCTTTTACGGCAGTTTTTTTGCCGAAGCGAAGGTAACGCCTATTTCGCCGTTTTCGCAGAATATGCCGAAATACGTTCCCGTAAAAGTCATCGTATGCGTAATTTCGGTGCAAAGCAAGGTTGCTCTTCCGCGCCCCAATTCAACGAATCCGTCCTCGGCTTCATACGAAAACGTGTACCATTCCTCGTCGCTTTCTATTTTCAGACGTATCGAGCCGCTGTAGTTTATTTTATGGCGCGCGGCAACCACATCGATATCGGCCACGCGCTTGCGAAGGCAAACATAAAATCCGTCTTTTTCTTTCGTAATTAAAATATCATAATGATAATCGCTGTTGTAAAACGCCGTAATTCCTGCGTATTGACCGTTCTGCACCTCCCCTGCAAGCAGAGCTTGCATTTCCGCACGAAAAGCCTGTTGGCGCACGGCTATCATAGTGGGAGCCCCACGCGATGTGGAAAGCCCGTCGCCATCGCCGATAAGAATAACACGACCTTTCTCTGCGCGGTAACACTCGCGCTTTGGGTTGCGCACGAAGTTCCATCTCAAATTCAGTTCATCCGTTTCAAATCGATCCTCAAAATCGAAACTCACTGGTTGCGGAGCAGGCCCGGGAAGCTCGCCTTCCATTTCCAAAGCTATAACGCCGCCGTTTCCTATCGTCGGCCAGCCCTCGTCATCCCACGATAAAGGCGAGAGAAAAGTTTCGCGCCCGAGATTATGAAGCATCACCTTCGGAAGCGGACGAATACCCAGGCACAAAAGCCACCAATTTCCGTTTTGATCCTCTACAATATCGGCATGCCCCGTTGACTGGATAGGGGAATCGGGGCTGTTTCTGTGTGTAAGTATTGGGGTGCGTGGGCATTTTTCATATGGACCGTAGATGTCACGCGCTCGTTGTATGGTCACCATATGGCCGTATTCCGTGCCTCCCTCTGCGAGCATAAGATAATACCAACCGTTACGCTTATATATATGCGGTGCTTCCGCACATCTTCCTCCGCAACCTTTGGAAATACGGCGAGAAGCCGTATGCATTTCGCCCGTAAACGGGTCTATTTCGCACAGGAAAATGCCGCCCCCGTCTTCGCGATTTGCCGAACCGTTGGAAACAAAGTAGCATGTTCCGTCATCATCCCAGAAAAGAGATGGGTCTATGCCTCCCTGACCAACCCAAGCGGGCTCGCTCCACTTGCCGTAAATATCATCTGTGTTAACGATAAAATTACCACCGCGAGTCACGTTTGTGGTTGTCATAAAAAACGTGCCGTCGTGGTAGCGCAGCGTAGGCGCATATATTCCGCTCGATGGCTTGCCGTTGTGCAGCGAAAGCTGTGTATCGTCAGTAAGACAATAATTTATCAATTCCCAGTTGATAAGATTTTTGCTGTGGTAAATCGGCACACCGGGAAAAAACTCAAACGTGGATGTAATAAGGTAAAAATCCTCACCCACGCGGCAAATGCTGGGGTCGGGATGAAATCCGGGAAGAATAGGGTTCTCATATTTCATATATCATACCATCCTGAATAGAATTTCGGTTTTATTGTCCATATTTTACCACAAATGCCTTCAATAGTCAATAGAAACTAAAAATGCCCGCAAACGGGCATTTTTTAGTTATCAAAAATTATATATGCTGTTTTTACGCCAATATTTATGTACTAAATACCAAACTGCAAAATCCCAAATAACAAACCCTGTCCAATCATAGCAAAAAGCAAATATTCCCAAAAACAGATTCATATACCATGCAGTGAAAAAGTCCGATGAAACCGAAATCGCGATAAAAGCAACTATCGGCATAGATGCTATCATTTCCGCCCTGAATTCTTGCGATTTAAAAATATATACAACTTTACTTTTAAATGTTACTTTCGTATCTTTGACATCAACTATATATTTTCGCTTCTTTTCGATATTATCTGCTCTGCGCCAATGTACGATAGCCGCGATAATAGACGCGGGAACAAACGCAACTATAAGATAAGTTGTGTTCATATCTCCGAAAAAATTTGCAAAAGTCGTCAATATATTGAATCCGATCAAATATATAACGAAAAATAACGCACCGTAAGCAAGCATCCATAAAAATTTTTTCAGACATAATCTAATCATAAATCTCCTCCTCTTTAAATATTATTTTTTCATTTATCCATAATAATTATACTGCATTTTGCGGTTAAAGTCAATACTGCAAAATGCGGTTTGATATAATTTTCATATAAAATAAAAGGTGAGGATATTTATGATATATAAGAGAATACGTGATTTACGAGAGGATAAAGATATAACACAAAAAGAAATTTCTAAAATTCTCAACTGTTCACAGCAAGTTTACAGCAATTATGAATTAGGTCAAAGAGATATCCCCACCTATATTCTGATAAAGCTTTCAAATTTTTACAATGTTTCCGTAGATTATATACTCGGCATCACAGACAACCCTAAAATACAAAGATAAAAACGAGAGCTTAGCTCTCGTTTTTATCTTTGAGTTTTGCAATAAAATATTCACTTATAATCATAGTAGGAACAGAAACCCAAAAAAGAGTTTCCAGCACACAGCTTACCTCCCAAACCGATTTCGATACCTCCGTAAAATCACCGTGATTTCCTACAAAATATTTTCCGTTTTCTTCATACCCAAGTCCGGCATTACCGCCCACTATCATAGAAAAGAGGAAAAATATCAGCATTATGGATATACAGATAATCTTTACTGCAACCGCCATATTCTTTTTCGCGCTTTTCTGCATTTTTCTCCGCCTTTCTTTAATATCAGCCATAACCATCTACTATGTCATTACAGAGCGAATCAAACAATATCGAAGCAGTAAAAATTATAAAATAACAAAAAGCAAAATCAAATGAATCAAAAATATAATTAAACTAATTACAAATTTAAAACAGTTACCTTCCCAATTATCATTTTTCCGTTCTTCTTCAGGTTTATCATAATTAAAAGACACTCTTCCTGTTGAACATTGATCGAATAACAAATACCATTTATTTTTTATAGCATACGCAAATAAAACATCAAATAAAAGCCAAGCACACCCCGAAATAATGGTAGCCGGAAGCGTAGGTGCACCATTAGCGGCATAAATACACAGCATTATAAAAGAAATCAACATTGTGACAATAAAAGAAAAAGAGAATATCGCTTTTTGTCTTTTTATTTTTTTATCACGTTCTTTCTGTAATTTTTGTTTTAATCTCCGTCGTTTGGACATCGTATTTGCCCTCTTTTTCACTTTTTTATTCTATTATTTTATTTTAACACAGTGTAAAATAATTTTCAATATAAAACTGTGGTGTTTGTATGGGTTGGCGAAGCCGACGGATGAGTATGCCCTGCACAAAAACTAACATTTTTCCGGTGCAGACTGCCTTCTGGAAATCTAAAAAGCACTCATTTTGGCTCTGCAAATTGCTTCAACTTTAAAGTTTTTTCGCTGTTCTTTCGAATTTTATTTGCATATAAAATCCCTTTTACGGATAACAATTCCAAAAGAATCTCATTTGGAGTAAAATAATTGGTTGCTATCTCAGCCAAAACAATGCCAACTGTTTGATACTCTTTATAAATAGATTGAATCTCTGTGCTGTTTGTAATCCCCTTAATCTTATCTGCTACCCGATACCATTGTAATTTTTCCTTATCTTTGAATTTTTCATTATTTGAGCATAAGAAAATCAATAATCCGCGTTTATCTGCTTTTCCGTAAATGTCAAGTAAATGTAAAGCAACATCATCTCTATTACGCAAATATTGATTGTAGAATTCAAAAAAATCTACCGGAGAATATTTGTCCGATAAATAATATCGCTTAGCCAATGTATATACAGGAGCCTCATCATATGCCATTAATTTCATCAACCATTTGTCGGGCAATTCCATATGGCAAAGTGTAAGCAAAGAAATATGGTTTTGTATGAGATAATGGAGTAAATCTTCCGAGAATTCGTTGGGATTCATAATGGGTAACAGGCAATCCCAGACAGCTTCCTCCCAAGGGCTCGTTTCCAGTCGTTTTCTCAATTCATTCTGTAATCTTAAATTTAATGAAAGCATTTCATCTATATTGAAATCTTCGCACATCTGCAACACTTCAGTGGCAACATCACAATCTCTTGACAATATCTCATTAAGTCTATGTGTCGCATTCATAATTAGCCCTTTCTCGGTGTATGTAAATATTTTATGCCTCTTTATATTGATTGTTGGCAAGCTGTCATTAATATGTTTATTATATCACACCCCAAAATATTTATCAATATAAATTGCACACTAGCTCATGGCAACATTATAAGGACGGTCGGGCTTCCCCTCGAGGAGAAGTTCCCGCGAAAGCGGGTGATGAGGTGTCTAAAGTGCAGACTCCTCTCCCTTGTGCGAACACATCGAGAGCGACACGCTTTCGGGCGCGGATTTGTTTTGGCGCGTCAATGTTGGACTCGCTTTTCTGCGGAAAAGCCACGGCGGTTGCAAAGCCCATTCAGGGCTTTGCCAAGAGCCGCCTTTCGAGTCCAAATTCTTTGCAAGATATAGAAAAAAAGACTATCGCGTATGCGATAGTCTTTTTTCTATGGCTTCACACAACAGTTTTGAACCCTCCTATAAAACACCAAATATATGGGAAAAGCATTAGTTTTCCAATGTCAACTTACCTACTGGCAATTATTTTCTTCGCTTCTTGGTATTCCGGAAAAGTAGTAACAAGCCATTTACAATACGCAGAAAATGGTTGATCTGTTCTCAACATAGAATCTATGATCTCAATTGAGTTGCTTAATTTTGTTATTCTAACTCGTCGCTTTTGCTGCGTATCTGCTTCCTCAATCCACTCAAATTTATTTTTCAGTTCATCCATATACTCTGTAACACTTATTAGCAATTCAGCTCGAGCATTGTATAATCTATTACAGTTCAAATTACATACTGTAATCGTGTTATCTGCTTTTTTCTCCTGTCCAGAACCTTGAAGCGGAACTATACGCAAAGAATCGTATGTAAGAAGCATTTCTGGGTCTTCTTTTGCTGGGTTAATAATCGGTGACGTCCGCGTATCATGATCCGACTTAGCTTCGTTACATTTTCGACATGATGGTAGCAAATTATCCCACTCAAAAGCTAAATCCGGATAAATTGATTTAGGTTCAAAATGCTCAACTTCAATATTGCTAGTTTCTCCAGGCTTACATTCACAAAAAGCACATTTGTGATGATTACAGGCAAACAACAATTCTTGAATATCCTTGTGTTTATAGTGAGATAAAAGACTTTTCTTTTCTGCTTCTGGAATTTTTTTATAGCTGCCATACAAAGCTACAGCATCTAACAAAGCTTTTGTCCATATAGCTTGATTATCACTTAAAACTTGAGGAGCATCGGGCTTTTCAAATTTAGTCATTTTCATCCCCCAGTTCCAATTGTGCTAATTTGATCTTAAGAATATGGATTATTGTATTGGATGGATGAGCAATTTTCTCTAATTGACTGATAGCTTCTTTTAACGCATCAACATTACGTTGCTCCACATAATCCATAGCATGGTTTAATAAAACAGAATATTCTTTATTTGCAAGGTTTGTAACACCCATTATTTCTTCTAAAATCTCATCTGTTTTCCAACCTGCAAAGCACTGTTCTGTTGGCTGTACACAAATTTTTCTGCTTAATTTTGGAAGAACAATAAGTTCACCAGCTTCAGCACTTGCAATCAAATGCGGGGAATGTGTTGTGATAATAAATTGAATATTGGGGAAAATCGTCGCCAAAGATTTGCGAATTGTCAATTGCCACTCTGGATGTAAATGAACATCAAGTTCATCAATTATCACCGTACCTGTAGCATTTGGGATATATGTATTCTCTTCTTCGTTTGTTCCCTCTATCCATTCTACAATAGCAAATACCAGTGACAATATAGCTTGGAACCCTGCAGATGTTTCTTCCAAATAGCAATCAATTCCTTGTAAAGTAAACATTGGCTCTAAATCTCGCTTGATATTCTTAAATTCAAGTTTGCAGTTTTCTGGACCAAGATTATTTAGATTTTCAATAATCCATTCCCAGTTTCTTTTATAAACAGCTGCCCAATCTTTTTCTATCTCAAAATATCTATTGATCATCCATTGCTTAACATTAGGGAGAGTACCTCCTTCAATATTGCCAACACCGGAAGAATGGTATTTTTTACGTTGCTCACCCACGCTTGGCTCTCTATGCATACCCTCCATTTTCTGATATTCGATTCTACGATATGCGCCCAATATCAAAGGAGTAATATTAATATTATCTGCTTCGAGTTTATTTACAGTGTATGATATTATTCCATCTTGTTGCGGTGGTTTTTTCCAAGATTGATGAACAGCTTGTCTATATTCCTCCGCATTAGAAACCCATCCTTCTCCTAACCCTATTCTATATTTTTGTTCGTCATAAACTGCATCAAACCAAACAGCAGAATTTTCTTTATATCTAAATCCTTTGGAGTTGCTCGGAGCTAACGCCAAAGCAATGCACTTTAATATAGAGGTTTTTCCACAGCCGTTTGGACCAACAATAAAATTAAATCGTTTGTTAAAGCTAATATCTAA
The DNA here is from genome assembly GCA_017456005.1 of Clostridia bacterium. Lineage (GTDB taxonomy): Bacteria > Bacillota > Clostridia > Oscillospirales > CAG-272 > UMGS731. Next base: position 66,214 of record JAFTLJ010000065.1, read on the forward strand.
CTGTTCAAAAACACCAGTATTTTGCGCATGTAAATGAGTAATGTAATTGTTCATTATTGTTCCACCTCTCTTGATAATTCTTTTGTTTATTTTATTATACCATAAAATTCCCTATGGTTCTACTACAATATTGTAAATATATTTCTAAATAAAACGATTTATAAAAGATCTTGTGTTATACTATTGCTTCACTATTTTAATTACAAGGAGAAGCAATATGAAAAAACAAGAGAAATTAAAAGCTACTGTTTTGAAGCTTTATCATTCTGGCACAAAAGTTAAAGATATCGTTACACAAACCGGTGTACCGCGAAGTACCGTTTACTATTGGATAAAAAACGGAATAAAAAAAGAAGCTCCAGCTTTAAATTTGAGAGATTATCACTTTTTAAAACAAAAGTGCGAACGGCAAGAAAAGATAATAATGATATTAAGAAGAGCTCCCTGCACTGTCTCGGCCCCACTTCAAGAAAAATTATTGGCGATTGAGCGCATGGTAAGCGAAGAATATAACGTTAATATATTGTGCGAAGCTTTCGAAGTAGCTAAAGGTACATATTACAATCACACCTTAAGAAACAGGCGCGGCGAAACCCAAAACGCCAAGCGACTACGCGAGTTATTCCCTATTATTGAAGAAATATATCACGAAAGCAATCAAATTTATGGTGCAGGAAAAATTGCAGCTATTATGCGTTCACGAGGTATCCCCACATCCTCAGGAACTGTTGCGAAAATCATGCACGAACATAATCTGTTCAGCATCCGTGGCGGCGCAAAAGCCTTGTATTACAGAAATAAAGAACGAAAAGAAAATATCATTAAACAAAATTTCACAGTGACAGCGCCAAATGAAGTTTGGGTATGCGATATCACATATTTCCGTGTAAACGATAGAACGTATTATCTCTGCGCTATTCTTGATTTATATGCAAGAAAAATTGTTGCATGGAAAATATCTCAACGAAATAGCACACACCTTACAAAAAGAACACTAAAATCCGCAGTTATAGACAGAAGCCCTTTACCGGGACTTATTTTTCATTCAGATAACGGCACAAATTTTACTTCCAATGCTTTTACGGCATATACCAAAAAATGCGGTATCATTCAATCATTTTCCCGCACATATAATCCCTATGATAATTCGGTTTGCGAATCATTCTTCAAAAATTTTAAGCAAGAAGAGATATACCGCAAAGATTATCATTCCGAAAAAGAAATGATACGATCAATAGCAAGGTATATGGACTTCTACAACAATGAACGCCCCCACACAGTAATCGGATACCAAACGCCTAACAAATATGAATCAGATTACTGTAAAAGAAAAGCTGTCCAAAAATCTTGAACAGCTTGGTTTATAAAAATGAGATTGTTTTTAATTAATATCCTGATTTGAGCAAATAACGAAAATGTTTATTGGACAAATCTCAAAGCATAAGTCATCAAAAACACTTAATATATAAGGATTTTTCAATACAAAAAGACCTTGTAATTAAACCGCAATGGTTCAGATTACAAGGTCTTTTCACAATTTCGAACCTTGAACTAAAAGATGTTAGTACTCATTTTAATTTCATTGTCTTCAATCCGAGGTGTTTTATTGAATACTCATACTTATATTTTTTGCCAAAGGAGAAGTTCTATCTACATTCGCTCCCGCTAATAATCGTTGATTAATAATATACTAAATCAAATAAATATTCAAGTACTATCTTTAAAATTTTGCAAAAATAATCACATTATCTGCGAATTCATATATTATTTAATGTTATTTTCATCCGTATAATTCACTCAAAACATCAATTACATCTTTATTGTGTTCTTGCATTTTTTGATTAAATTTCATTTCATCAATCGAAAACCACCTATATGTTCTTCCGTTGAATTTGAAAGATTTTCTGAAAAATTTATTATTTGTAAAATGTATTTTAGCTTCAGTAAATCTATGAATATATGTTTTGTTCAAAGAATCAGAAAGTGACTGTTTTTCGATTGTTGTTTCTGTTTTATATTTCAACTCACAGTTTTTAGGTTCAATCCCCAAATAATCAAATAAAAAAATTTGATGTCTATCCTTCTCCTCTTGATAATTTATATGAGTTTTATGATACGGAAGCAAATACATTTTCCAACGTTTATCATACATTAAAAGAAATTTACCTTTACAATTATCATTATCAGACTTAATTATAAGTAGAGAAAAATTTGAAGTATTTTTCTGTAAATCTTGAATTTCAGAAATCATCGTTTCGAACGAATATTTATTTTTTATAGAATAAATTATACGAGCAATTACATATACAGAATATGCTATAAAAAACACCCAAAATAACGACAAAACGACAGCGTTTGATAAAAGCTTAAACTCGTTATAATCTACCGTTAAAAGAGTAAACAAAAAAGTTCCTGCCGCAAATATTCCATCATATGGAATGGATGGGCCATGTATTTTAGATTTCCTGTCTTTTATAAATTCCTTTAATTTCTTTTCATCTATACTCATTACACTATCACCTATTACATTAAATAATATTCAATAAAGTGATTATACCATAAATATTTGTGAAATAAAAGTGGAAATTTGTAAATATTTTTGACTTTTGAATAATTCTATTTGTACATTTTATCATATCCACCAAGGAATAGAATACTACACAAACAAATAAAATAATCACAAAACGCGCAAAAAATCCATTATTATATATTTTTATAAAATAATATAATTGTGATACCCTCGCTAAATTATATTATTTTAGTAATATTGAATAATATTTTTCGAGAATATTCGTGCAAAAAATCACATTGACTTAGTTAGCAAATTAGAGTATAATTAAAATATAAACTCTTACATAAATAAAGGAGTGATTATCATGTTCAATAAAGTCGAGGGAGATTATTTTATGTTAGAATGAAGCATAAATAATCTAACCTCTTAAAACATCTTCATTCGAATTCAAACATCTGTAATATCTGCAAAAAAATTCAGGATTATTATATTTAGGAGGATTACAATGAAAGAAATCAAAAATTTTTTCATAGGCTTAAAAATACACATAACGGAGTTGGCCAATTCCGCTCTGGAATTCATTTTTAACAACAGTAATTTCATTTCTGAAAAATATTACTATATGAAATTATCAAATTGTTTAGATAGGGCAGAAAATGCCTATCTGGCTATATGCCAAACAAAAGCGCCAAAATTAATTACTACAAGACAATTGGAAATTATCGTTATGAGTATGAACGATATAAAAAGCGGTGATCAGTTACGTCAAACCGTACAGTCTTTCTGCGCTGTATATGATCCGATATATGTTACGTTGCTTTCTTATGCAATTATTGAAACATTTAAAATAAGATCCCTGCAAGGAATTCCGGCTAATATACACACATTCCTGTTAAAATAAAATAAGGACGCTGTTTTTAATAATAAAAAACAGCGTCCTTATTTTTCAATCATACATCTCTATGAACCATCCGCACAACTAATGTTCTTTTATAATTTGTTGTAAATTATTTTATAAAATCAATAGCAATGCAATCGCAAAAAAGTTATATTAATATATTTTTTTATAATGACTTGAATTTTTTAAATTTATAATGTATAATAAATTTGTATTATAATTTTAGGAGGTTAATTATGAATATAGCGTTAGATGAGGCAATTACCCAACACGCTAACTTAATTCAAGTTCTTAGATTGCATCCTGGTTTAGATAAAAATAGTATTGCAGAAAAAAATAACGTATCCGCTCCAACTGTATATAAAGCTCTTGAAGATTTGAGAAAGAGAGAAATCATTTATAATGACGACTCTGTAAACCCTAATATCGGTCAATTTATGGGAATTTCAATTGGAGCTACCGTATGCAAAATTGTTTTTTTGAATTTTGATTTTAAAGAATTTCCTATTAATTGTTTTAAAAAAGAATTGCAAAAATCGTTTAATAATAAATCTATTGTAGAAGACTTAAATGATATATGCAATTATATTTATTTTAAAACACCAACCAGTTTTAGTGAATTAAAGGAATATCTTAATGTCGTTCTTGAAAAAATTAAAATATTCATCGAGGAAAGTAAACTTAATTTGTTAGCAATCGGTATTTCAAGTACTGGCATAGTTGATGAAAAAAACCAAATTATATATCAATCACATAATTTGCCTTATTTAGAAAAAAGAAATATTTCTGACTTTTTTTACATAGATAAGAAAGATTTTCTTCGTAATAATAATATTCCTTTCTTTTTAATCCAAAATAGTACCGCTTCTATAATATCAGAAAAAAATAATTTATACACTTCAAATCCAGAGTACAGTAATAGCAAAAACATTGCTTCTATATACTTAGAATATGGTCTAGGCGCTGGATTTATAGTAGACGGAAAATTATTTACCGGTGAAAATGGTTATGCTGGTGAAATAGGACACACGCCCACTCCAGCTTCACTGTTATATAAGTTTAAAGATTTTATAGATAAAATCGGTTTTGACACTAATAGCAAGTGTGTATGTAATTCTATTGGGTGTTTAGATCATATTATGCGCTCAGTAGTGTTTAACAAGTCAAAAATCAATTTCAAAGATATGAATAGTAATGAAATACGAAACTTTTTAGAGTCTAATCCTGAACAAGCTCAATTTTTAGGAACACTACTCGGATATATTACAAATATGCTTGCAGCAATTTTAAATATAAATTTAGTTGTATTCACTGGAAAATTATATAAAAGCACAGATCTATTATATAAATATATTGAGCAAACAACAGACGAAAGCAATCTAAAATTCAATCGAGGGGATTGCAAAATATATACGTCCGATAAAGGTACTTTATCTCCTGCACTCGGTGCAGCCATGTACTCATATTATAAAAAATATTCCTCTAGCTTAGACTGGAACTAATTCTCTCTTTGGTATCATATTGAGTTAAATAGTCGCAATAGATTTCTTATGTCTATTGCGACTATTTTTGTAATGACTATGACTATTTATATATACGATTATTATTACTAAATATAGAACAATCTATTTCTCCAAATTCAAATATTTATACTACCCCTCATTCCACCTTTCAATACAACTTCCATCGTCTTATTTGGCATAACCGTTATCACTTCAACCAATCGCCTAACCAATACATCGTCATACTCTGTAAAGTCAGTATCATCATACTCTTTCATAGCTCGTAAAAATCGCTCTATTTCAGTAGATACATTTTCGCTTGTCACAGTCTGTACTTTTGCCAATCGCAGTTGCTCGCGGAGTATGGCTATCTTCTCATATGTAGCAACGATTGCTTTCTCATATTTTTCGGCATCTCCAAGAGTAGCCTCTTCTTTTTCCATCAGCATATCGATCTCGTCTTGATATATACGTATCTGATTCTCTATAGCATATGCATCAAGAACTTTTTTATCTCCTGTAATCGCATACTGCAAATTTGTTCTGCAAAGGGTTATTACTTCTTCCCTATTGCTCATCATATCCGATAAGCATTTGCAAATAGCAGTATGTAATTTTGTTTCTTCCAATCCAACTGCATCGGTACAACGATGCTCTATCCTCCCTATACAACGCCAAATATGCTGAACTTTTCCCTTGACTGTTTTCCCCGTTCTGCGATAATGGCTACCGCAACACCCACAGATTAAAATATCAGTAAGCGCATACTTTGAACTGTACTTGCCTCTTTCGGTTATTCCCTGTTCTGATTTCTTACTTTGATTGTTTCTACGTGAAAATTCAACTTGAACAGCGTTAAATGTATCCCTATCAACTATAGCTGTATGGTTATTGCTTATGAGATATTTTGTAAGTTCGCCATTGTTTGCCTTTGTCCTTTTAGATATAGAATCGACAACGTATGTTTTTTGCAGAAGAATATCTCCCACGTATTTTTCATTTGATAAAATATCCCTCACTCGGTTTTTGTTCCATTCTGTTTTACCAGAGAATGTTAGTATATGATTGTCTGTTAAAAAACGACTAATCATCAAAATACTTTTCCCGTCAAGAAACTGTTTGAATATCTCACGCACGATTTCGGCTTCTTCCGGTACGATTTTTGGAACTCCGTCATCACCTCTGCGGTAGCCATAGCAAGAGAAATTCGTACCGTAAGTTCCGCTTTTCATACTCTGACGAATACCCCATCTTACGTTTGCCCCTATATTTTCGCTTTCAGACTGAGCAATTACGCTGAATAACCCTATAAGTGTTTCATTCTCCGCTTTAAGAGAATCTATTGCCTGTTCCTCAAAGTATACGCCGACACCCATGGCACGAAGTTTTCTTGTCCAACTTAAACTGTCGACCGTATTTCTTGCAAAGCGCGAAATAGACTTTGTGAGAATATAGTCAACCTTGCCTTTTTCGCAATCGCGCATAAGGCGAAGAAAATCTTTTCGCTTTTTTGTCGATGTTCCCGTTATGCCTTCATCGGCATAAATACCTGCAAACTGACTGTTCGGGCGCTTTGCTATAGCATCTGTGTAATATGCTATCTGAGCTTCATAACTGTTAAGCTGGTCGTCATCGTCGGTTGATACACGGCAATATGCGGCAACTCTCATCACCTTGAACTCGTTTCTGCCTTTGGCAAGCAACGGGTTCGCTTCTATTTTTGTAACTGTTCTCGCAATCATTTCACTCATTTTCTTTCCTCCTGCTATGTATGCTTAATCCGCTTTTTAATATAAGGGTTACTTCTCCCAAACCGTCAATAAGTATTTTATCCACTGCTCTGTGTATAAAATTCTCATCAAGCTTTTCTTGTATCTCCCGATACTCCTCCAAAATCTTTCCCGAAAGTTTCTCGTTAATTACTACATTGCAACAGTCAAATTTAGCAGAGGCACAATCCAATATTATATTTGCCACTGTCTTAAACTCCACGTTGGCTTGTCCCATCATCCTGTAAATATCGTTTGTCATTCTCATAACTTCCATTGTAGGAATGTATTCGGAATTTGTATCGGGTATCTCTTCCGTATATTTCGGTATATTCCCCATCGCTCTGACTATCCCGCCGAATACGGTAATATCATCAAGATAAACATCGCATTTACATCCGCCCGAGCAAAGCCATTTTTCCTTTGTGCTCCACTTGTTTTTTCTGTTGTATTTCTTCCCGCAGTGAGAACAAACAAGTTTGCTTTTAATCAGTCCTGTAATCGTGGGCACCTCAGCTTGCTTGCAGCTTCGTTGTTCTCGGCAAATCTTGGCTTGACGGTATATTTCTTCGCTTATGATGCCGGAATATTCGCCATTGCCTGCATAACGCTCATCGTCTATGATACGAGCAATCATATTCTTATTCCACAGACCGTTATCTTCATAATATATAATATTGCGATGCGATAATGAGTCAGCAATCTGTTTGAACGTTTCTCCCGATATATATTTATCGAAAATTTCTTTTACGATTTCGGATTCGGATGGCTTTATTAGCCTATACCCTCTCTCTACCGTGTATCCAAATGGGATTTTTCTTATGCACATTTCCTTTTAACCTCCACTACCTCTTTCAAGAGAAGATTTCCTTTAAGTACAAAAGTCAAAATACCGTTATGACTTACCAATATTTTTTCAACAATAGCCTCAAACATTTTAACGTCAAAATCAATAATCGCCGTGGGATATTCCTGCAAAGTATCTTTAAGAAAACGAAATTTATCGACTATCTGCTCATTTTCATTCTCGGAAATGAGCTTTATTCTTCTGCTGCGAAGCTCAGTAAGCCTTGATTTTAGTCTGCTTGTTTGCTCCATATATGAAATCTCGTCCATAATCTTTCGCTCGCGGTATTTCTCATATCTATTGTTTTGCTCACAAAGCTTTGATATTTCAATATCTATTTGTCGTATTTCATCATTCTCTCTTAAATGCCTTATTCTCAGCTCTTCCATAAGAGATATAGTTGAATCCAAAATCTCATTTTCAAAATACCGTAGCTTGTTATACATACGAATAAAAGCATCGAATATATCCTTTTCTGATAAATTCGGTCCGGAACATTCATATCCCGAATTGCCTTTTCTTGAGCAGACCCAATAGCCTATACCGCCAAGTGACTTATACTTATACGACCAGCCGCATTCCTCGCAAACTATCATTCTCGACAAAAGGCGCTTTGTAGCTTCCTTGCGTTCAACTTCGGCTTTCTTTTTGAACATTTCCTGAACCGCTTTGAAATCTTCCTTGGATATGATAGGCGCGTGTGTATTTTCAACGTAGTATTTATCAAGCTCGCCTTTATTGACAATATTTCTTAAAGGAAAAGTCTGCGGAGTATAGGTCTTCTGCATCATACTGTCGCCAATGTATTTCTCGTTTGTAAGAATGTATTTCACCATTGTTGCAGACCAATGGCTTTTTCCCGCAACCGCTTCTCGGTTCATTATCCCGGCTATCGCGTTTATCCCCGTGCCCGAAAGATAAAGCGAGAAAATCCGCTTTATTACCTCAGCCTCATCGGGAACCACTTCAAGTTTTTGATCTACAAGTCTATAACCGTATGGAGCACAGTATGTAAAGAACGTACCGTTCTCCATTTTCATTCGGTATGACGTAGCCACTCTGCGTGAACCTGCTAACGCCTCATTCTGTGCAAACGCACTTTTAACGTACAGTATAAGCTCAGAGTTCATTGTTTTTGTGTCGATGTTATCGTTTTCAAAAACTACGCTTACACCGCACTCCTTGAGTTTTCTTATTGTTTCCAGACATTCAAGAGAGTTTCTTGCAAAGCGTGATACGCTCTTTACCAGCACTCTGTCTATCCGCCCAAGAGTACAGTCTTTAATAAGGCGCATAAACTCATCTCGTTTGCTCATATACGTGCCTGTAATTCCTTCATCGGCATAAATGTCAACAAGAATCATATTGTTCTGCGCTTTAATAAAATCGTTATAGTATTTCACTTGGGCGAGAAAAGAATTAACTTGGTCGTCTGAATCTGTGCTGACACGGCAATATGCCGCTACACGTATCTTTTTTTCCGCCTCAAGCCCTATCGTGGGTTGGATTATTTGAACTGTTTTTCTGTTATTCATTATCTCGCCTCCGTTTCTACTATCATTTTATTCTTTTTTTGAAATCCCGCAAGGATGCGATTTTTCAGAGGTCAACCACTCTGCATTTCATAGTTTCTGCATTTTTTCTGTTTAATCTGTCAAGAACATTTTTATCAAAATCTCCACTGCGAAGCATTCGTCTTAACAGATCTACAGATGCAAGATATATCATTTCGTTCTTTATTTCTTCCGGCATTATTTCACTCCTATGCTTATCTTTATTGCTTTGTCTATTTCATTCATAGTTTCCGTATCTACACTTCCTATACATTCCGTAAGACGCGATTTATCAAGTGTCCTCACCTGCTCTGCAAGAGCTACGGAATCTTTTGAAAGCATACTGCAATCTATCCCGATATGTGTAGGCATTTCCTTTTTCTTGTTGCACTTGCTCGTAATTGCAAGTACTATCACGGTAGGGCTGTATCTGTTGCCTTTGTTATTCTGTATAACCAGTACAGGGCGTTCTCCACCTTGTTCCGAGCCTACGACAGGGTCAAGGTCTGCGATGTAAATTTCTCCGCGCATTATTTTTCTTTCCATAATTATTGTTTTCCTCCAATATGTTTTTCTTGCATGTGTTCACACGCTATGTAATCGGAACCTCCGTATGTCAGAGGCTCCTCAGAGGATAATTTTGAGTTTAAAATTTAACAGGTAGCGGGTCAGCTTCATTTTCATTGTTATATATATTAACAATGCGATGAAGGGCTTTTTTCTTTCCGCCGCCATCCCCGTAAGTTCTTGAAATACGTACGATATCATATGGGTCCGTATGTGATAATTTAAGAATAAGCTTTCTGCGGTCATACTCACCAAAGTATATGCTTACAAAACTGCAAACAGCTACTATCACATCCGAAACCAACGACTGTGATGTTCCTTTCCAAGCTCCCACGATAATTTTCAAGGCTTCCTTGTATTTCTTTTCTCCGAGCTTTACAAATTCTCTCATTGCCGTATTGATACATCTCAAGCGGCATTTTCCTTTTATGTCTGAGTAACTAGGCTGAATATCAAACGCGGCATTTGCTTTTATAAAGGCAAGCGTTTCGTTATCACGCCCCATACTTTTCGCCTTGAGTGTAACACCGGGCGTAGGCTTTGAGGATATACCCGTCTGTGCCGCAAACAACATCGCTTCTTCCTCGGGTGTCATATCAAAATAGACCTTGCAGATAATATCTACATCAAGTTCGTTATTAAGTCTTTTTCGTGCGGCAATAGTATGCTGTCCGTCAAACACGTAATATTTGCCGTCACGGTAGCTCAGTTTGGGTTCATTTGCGATACGCTCGTCAAATTCAGCGGCAATTTTCTTGACCTTATTTTTGTCAAGCTTTCTTTGATATGTTGCTGTGTCGATATCTGCACTGTTCACACGCGCCATTTTATACATCAAATTAAAATCTCTATCGCGTGTGGCTACGTACTTGTTATCATCAGAATTATTCATTCTAAATCTCCTTCCACTTCAATGATAAATTTTTTCGCGGCAGCCATAAGCTCTCTCGTCTGGTCACGGTATTTAGGTTCTGTTATGAGTCTCGGGAACCGTGCGAGATAGTCGTTTATACTTTCAATAAACATATTCAATGTCCCATACATAGAATGGATTATGCTTTGCTCTATCTCACGAGTAGGTTCTCCTTTAGCCCCGGAAGGCGGTTCTTTTACTTCCACAGGGATTTCTTTAGGCTTATGCACAACGGGAGCAATTTCAGGTTTCTCTTCAGTTAGAGGTTCATCATCTTGAAATACTCCATTTGCAAAAGCTTCTTCGATTTCACGTGCAATTTCCTGTTCTTGCCGTTCATCTTTAGGAACAAGCAATAGCTCCACGGCTTCTTTTCGTTTGTCTTTAGGAAGTCTTGCAATTTCATATAGCTCATTCTTTTGAGGCTTTATTGCTCCTGACAAAATCATATCCCTTATTCCCGGATGTTCTGCTTCCGCAGCATCTATGCCATTTGCAAGAAATTCAGATCTTCTTACTTTCATTCCCGAAACGTTACTTTCTTGTGCAATTAGCTCGTGCGTTTTCAAGTGTTCATTTTGAACACTTGATTTTGCTTCCTCACTTTTTCTATCTCCGCCACGAATATCCTTTTCTTTGGAATATCTCTTTCCGATAAGATACTCTCGGTGTATTTCTGTAATATTCCGTCGTCCCAGTTGAGAACTGCATATCCAAGCAATAGCTTCTTCCTCACTATCAAAATCCATTTCAAAAGTAGCAAAAATGATTTCGGGATGTTTTTGCAGTATTTTATAGCGTTGATGACCGTCAACAATAAAGCCTTTCCATACTTGAATAGGGTCTGTAATTTTACCGAGTTTCAAGATATTTTCCTCAAGCTGTGCAAATTCTTCTTTTGAAAGCGGC
>JAFTLJ010000066.1 GCA_017456005.1 Clostridia bacterium
GCGAAACTGGCGATAAACAAAACAATAAATAAGAATTTGTGGAGGTATCAATATGTTAGTGTATTCCATTATTATGTTTCTGGTTGCAGCTCTGTTTACGGTATTGGGTATTGCAATTTACAAGGGTAAAACGGATTTAATTCACGATTACCACCAAACCAAAGTCACAGATAAATCAGCCTACGGAAAAGCCTTTGGAAAAGCAATGCTTTTTATCGCAATTATTATGCTACTCAGTGGCATTATAGGACTGTTTGAAAATTTGACCATTCTTGCCGTTGCTATACTTATCATAGGCTTGGTGATTGGTATAGGTTTTATTGTTGTAGTACAAAAAAAGTACAATAAGGGAGTATTCTAATTTCCAATTTATTGAATTGTTAGCCCCGACAGACTTAAAAACTGTCGGGGCTAATTATTTGTTTCCTGCATAGCAAAATATGTCTCGGACCGTCGAGGACGCCGGTCCCTACAAGGAGAAATCAAACTTCCTTATGAGAACCTGCCTTTCGGCTTCTTTTTCTATTTTCTTTGACGGTTGTTCGAGCCGAGAGCTGCGCGGATATCATCATAGGTAAAACCATAGCGAAGAAGCGCCGCAACGGCTTTCTGCTTCGTTTCCGGTGCGGCAAAAAGCACTTTACCGCCCATTTTTCTTATGCGCGCACGGCAAATTTCCGCAAAATCCACATCCAGCTCCGCAAGAGCTTCGCTTATCGTTTCCTTGCCAAAGCCTTTTTCATACAGCGCCGCACTTATCCTTTTTGCACCGTACAGCTTCTTTTCCGCCATATCCTGTGCCAAAAGTGCGGCGTTTTTCGCTTCGTTTATATAACCTGCCTCGGCGAGAAAATCGCACGCCTCCTCCGCCGCCTCGCGGGAAAAACCTTTCGTGCGGAGCTTACCTGCAAGCCCTTTTTTGGTGTTGTCGCCGAAAGCGAGAATGGCTATCCCCCTCTTCACGGCGGCGTGCTTTTCCGCAAGAAACGTGACATATTCGTATGTTTCGCGCGAAACATCTGCCGCCTGCACGGCGGCGGTGGAAAATCCAAGCTCAAAAAACATTTCCGCGCTTACTGTAAATTTCGTGCGCTCGAAGTTTTCCCCCTCGGAAAGCTCGAAGTAAAGCTCCGTTTCCTCGCCGCCCGATATGGGATTTACCTTATAGAGCTGTATTTTCATAAAACTCAGTCGTCTGCGGAAACATCAAGCAGTCGGAGGTCCATTTCGCCGCCTTCGTCGTCGCCGCCGAGCTCGAATTCGCCGCCTTCGAGCGCTTCCTCGTCGTCATCCTCCAGGGAGTATGCGTCGCCTGCCGCGAGGTCTATCTTATCACTCTGCGCTTTTATCTTTTCTTCTATTTCCTTAAGCAATTCTTCGTTGCTTTCTATATAATTCTTTGCGTTTTCTTTACCCTGGCCTATACGCTCGCCGTTGTAGGAGAACCAAGAGCCGCTCTTCTGCACTATACCGAGGTCTATACCGATGTCCACAATCTCGCCCGATTTGGAAATGCCCTTGCCGTAGATAATATCAAACTCGGCAACCTTGAAGGGGGGCGCAACTTTGTTTTTAACCACTTTACATTTAACTCTGTTGCCGTACATTTCGCCGCCCTGCTTGAGCGTGTCTGTTTTGCGCACATCTATACGCACGGACGCGTAGAATTTGAGCGCGCGGCCGCCGGGTGTGGTTTCGGGGTTGCCGTACATAACGCCAACCTTTTCGCGGAGCTGGTTTATAAAGATTACAACACTGTTTGTCTTTGCAATAGAGCCGGAAAGCTTGCGCAGAGCCTGCGACATAAGGCGCGCCTGCAAGCCCACGTGGGAAGAGCCCATCGTGCCGTCTATTTCCTGCTGAGGAACGAGCGCCGCAACAGAGTCTACAACGATAACGTCAACCGCACCGGAGCGAACGAGCGCTTCCGTGATTTCCAGCGCCTGCTCGCCGCTGTCGGGCTGGGAAACGAGAAGGCGGTCTATGTCAACACCAAGCGCGTCCGCATAAACGGGGTCGAGCGCGTGTTCTGCGTCTATGAAAGCCGCTTCGCCGCCCATTTTCTGCACTTCTGCCGCGATATGGAGCGCAACCGTTGTTTTACCGGAAGATTCAGGCCCAAAAATTTCTATAATTCTGCCGCGCGGCACGCCGCCTATACCGAGCGCAAGGTCGAGCGTGAGCGAGCCTGTGGGTATACCCTGTACGTTCATGCGCGCGTTATCGCCAAGCTTCATTATGGTGCCTTTACCGAAGTCCTTTTCTATCTGTGCAAGTGCTGTGGCGAGCGCTTTTTTCTTTTCGTCACCCTCGAGCTGTGTGGTGGGTGCTTTTTTAACTGTTTTCTTTGTTGCCATTATATATTCTCCTAATAAATAATATTTTTCATGTTTTCAGAACCTTTGTTCTTGCGTTTTTTCAAGGCGATGTGTTCTATCGCCTTGTTCAGGAGCTTCCTTTGCATGGAAGCTCCTGTGCTTTCCTTGGTTTTAAATCTCGTCTTCCTCTGCTTCTGCGTGGATTTCATCGATGGAAATAGCCGCTTCCTTTTCGCTTTCTTCGATAGCCGCGTTTATTTCCTCTTCCTCTGCCGCCTCGGATTTTGTAGCCGCAAAGTTTACTATAACCGCGTTTTCGTCGAGTCGCATTACGCGCACACCCACTGTGGAGTTACCGTCGTATACGTTTACGTCGGAAACGGGCATACGAATAAGTATTCCCTCGTTTGTGATGATCATAATATCGTCATCCTCTGCAACGGTTGCGATACCGGCGAGCTTACCTGTTTTTTCCGTGAGTCTGTGGCAAAGCACGCCTGTGGTGCCGCGGCTGTGCGCCACGTAGCCTTCGAACGGGTTGCGCTTGCCAAAGCCTTTTTCCGTAACGGTAATGAGCATCTTGCCCTCTTCCACAAGAGCCGCGCCCACAACGTAGTCGTCGCCCTTGAGCTTGATACCGCGAACGCCGCGAGCTGCTCTGCCCATTACTCTGGCTTCTTCCTCGCCGAAGCGAACAGCCTTACCGTCGCGGGAAGCGATAACTATATCGTCGCTGCCCGTGGTGTGTTTTACAAATTCCAGAGAGTCGCCCTCGTCAAGGTTGATGGCTATTTTGCCGCCCTTGCGCTGGAACTCGAAATCCTTTACGTTGGCACGCTTAACAACGCCTTTTCTCGTAACCATTACGAGGTATTCGTTATCTTCAAAGCTCTTTATAGCGAGAACGGAGGTTACTTTTTCTCCCTTTTCAAGCTCGATAAGGTTTACAAGGTTCGTACCCTTGGAAATATTGGAAGCTTCGGGGATCTGGTAAACCTTCTTCATATAGACCTTGCCGCGGTCTGTGAACATGAGCAGGTAGCTGTGGCTGTGAACGATGATAATATCGTCTACGAAGTCTTCTTCCTTCGTTTTCATGCCGCGTATACCCCTGCCGCCGCGGCGCTGTGCGGAATAAGCCGCCGCGCTGGAGCGCTTGATATAGCCGTCACGCGTGATGGTTACCACACATTCCTCTTTTTCAATAAGATCTTCGTCTATAATATCGTCGATAGCACCCGCAATTTCCGTGCGTCTGCCGTCGGCAAATTTTTCTTTTATTTCGCGCAGCTCGTTCGACACGATTTCAAGCAGCTTTGCTTCGCTTGCGAGGATTTCCTCCAGCTCTTTTATGAGTGCAAGCTTTGTGGCAAGCTCTTCTTCAACCTTGATTCTTTCAAGGCCGGAAAGCTTACCGAGCGTCATTTCCACGATAGCCTGCGCCTGTACCTGTGTAAGACCAAATCTTTCGACAAGCGCATCTCTTGCCGCCGCAACGGATTCGGAAGCGCGAATGGTCTTTATAACCTCGTCGATATTGTCTATAGCAATCTTCTGACCTTCGAGAATATGAACGCGGGCGCGCGTTTTTTCCAGGTCGAACTGCGTTCTGCGGCGAATAACCTCTTCCTGGTGCGCAATATAATGCGTAAGTATTTCTTTAAGGCCCAGAAGCTTCGGTTCACCGTTTACAAGCGCTATCATGTTTACGGCGCAAGTGTCCTGAAGCTGTGTGTATTTATAAAGCTGGTTGAGTATAACGGCGCCGTTGGCATCTCTGCGGAAATCGATAACTATCTTCATGCCAGCCTTGCCGGATTCATCGCGTATTGCCGTAATGCCATCTATTTTCTTATCCTTAACAAGGTTTGCCATGCTTTCCACAAGCATGCTTTTGTTAACCTGATAAGGAATTTCCGTAACAACTATTCTGTGCTTTTCTTCCTCTACAACGGCGCGGGCGCGAACTATAATTCTGCCTCTGCCCGTTCTGTATGCGTTGTAGATGCCCGATGTGCCGCAGATAATACCCTGTGTGGGGAAATCGGGGCCTTTTATAAACGTCATAAGGTCCGCAACGCTCGCATCGGGGTTTTTGATAAGGTAGAGCGTGCCGTCTATAACCTCGCCGAGGTTGTGCGGGGGCACGTTTGTAGCCATACCAACGGCGATACCCACAGAACCGTTTACAAGCAGGTTCGGGAAGCGCGCGGGAAGAACCTCGGGTTCGCGCAGTCTGTTATCGAAGTTGGGCACGAATGGCACCACTTCTTTTTCTATATCTGTGAGCATTTCGTTGGCGATCTTGCTCATTCTCGCTTCCGTATAACGGTAAGCGGCCGCGCCGTCGCCGTCTACGTTACCGAAGTTACCCTGGCCGTCGATAAGCGTGTAGCGCATATTGAAGCCCTGCGCCAGACGCACCATAGAATCGTATACAGCCGCGTCGCCGTGCGGATGGTATCTACCCAGCACGTTGCCGACCGTCGTAGCAGATTTGCAGTACGGGCGGTCGTACGTGAGCTTATCCTCGTACATAGCGTAGAGTATTCTTCTGTGCACGGGCTTTAAGCCGTCGCGCACGTCGGGGAGCGCACGCGCCACGATAACGCTCATCGCGTATTCGATAAACGCGGTCTTTACCCTTTTTTCCATAGGTATGTCAACTATCTTCTGGTTGGCATACGTTATATCCTTGTGTTCTTTATTATCCATTTTTCACACCGTCCATTCATCAAATATCGGGGTTTACGGCGTATTTTGCGTTCTGCTCAATAAACTCGCGGCGGGGTTCTACCTTGTCGCCCATAAGTATACTGAACATTTCGTCGCAAGCCATCGCGTCCTCTATATCTACGCGGAGAAGCGTTCTCGTTTCGGGGTCCATCGTGGTTTCCCAAAGCTGTGCCGGCGCCATTTCACCAAGACCTTTGTAGCGCTGTGTCTGCGCGCCCTGGCCGAGCTCTGTTATATACATATCTCTCTGGTCTTCCGAGAAGGCGTAGCGCACCTGCTTGCCCTTGAACACCTTAAAGAGCGGGGGCTGTGCAAGGTATACGTGCCCTTCCTCTATAAGCTTTCTCATATGTCTGAAGAAGAAGGTGAGCAGCAGTATCTGAATGTGGGAACCGTCTACGTCGGCGTCGGCCATTATTATAATTTTGCCGTAGCGAAGCTTTGTTATATCAAAATCCTCGCCTATGCCACAGCCGAGCGCCTGAATGATGGGCACAAGGTGCGTGTTGCTGTATATTTTGTCAAGTCTGCTCTTTTCTACGTTGAGCACCTTACCTCTCATGGGCAGTATAGCTTGGAAGTGGCTATCGCGCCCATCCTTTGCGGAACCGCCTGCGGAGTTACCTTCCACAAGGTAGAGCTCTGTGAGCGCCGCGTTCTTTTCGTGGCAGTCGGCAAGCTTGCCGGGCAAGCCCGCGCCGTCCAGCGCGCCTTTTCTTCTGGTAAGCTCGCGCGCCTTTCTCGCCGCCTCTCTCGCACGCGATGCCGCGAGCGATTTTTCTATTATCCCCCTTGCAACACCGGGGTTTTCTTCGAAATATTCCGTAAGCTTCTTCGTTACGAGCGAGTCTACAAAGCCGCGCATCTCGGAGTTACCGAGCTTCGCCTTTGTCTGCCCCTCGAACTGCGCCTCGCGCAGCTTTACGGAAACGACTGCGCAAAGACCTTCGCGCACGTCGTCGCCCGTGAGCGCCTTGTCGGAATCCTTAAGTATATTTTTCTTGCGCGCAAAATCATTTATAACGCGCGTGATAGCCATTTTAAAGCCGAGCTCGTGCGTGCCGCCCTCTATCGTATTGATATTGTTGGCAAACGTCATAAGCGTTTCGTTGTAGCTGTCGTTATATTGGAGAGCTATCTCTGCGATTTTGTCTGCCGCCTCCGCCCTCATAAATATAACGTCGTGGAGCACTGCGCCGTGCTTTATGCCGTTCAGATGCTCTACAAAGCTCATTATACCGCCCTCGTAGAGAAGCTCGTTTACAATGAGCTCGTCGCCGCGCGCGTCCGTCACAACTATTTTTATGCCGGCGTTAAGGAACGCCTGCTCGCGCATACGGTTGAGTATGGTCGTGTAATCAAATTCCGTGGTTTCGCGGAAAATTTCCGGGTCGGGCTTAAAGCGCACGTAAAGACCGTGCTTATCGCCGCATTCGCCTATGCAGGCAAAGGGGCGCACAACGCGTCCGCGCTCGAAGCGTTCTGTGTACATCTGCCCTTCGTGACAGTTTTCAACCTCTGTCCATTCGGAAAGCGCGTTTACAACAGATGCGCCAACGCCGTGAAGACCGCCGGAAAACTTATAGCCTTCGCCGCCGAATTTACCGCCCGCGTGGAGCACGGTAAATACGACCTCCAGCGTGGGCATGCCTGTTTTTTCGTTTATACCGCCGGGAATACCGCGGCCGTTATCCTGCACGGAAACGCTGCCGTCGGCATGGAACGTTACGTCTATACGGTTGCATTCGCCCGCCATAGCTTCGTCTATGGAGTTGTCCACTATTTCATAAACCAGGTGGTGAAGACCGCGTGCCGACGTGGAACCGATATACATACCGGGGCGTTTTCTTACAGGTTCAAGACCTTCGAGCACTTGTATTTGCTCGTCTTCGTAAACGTGTTTTTCTTCTGCCATTGTTTTAGTCCTTTCAAAAAATCAAGCTCAAAGGCTCCGATTTTTTATTTTTCGTTTTCCGTTTCGTTTCTGCGAACCAAGGTTTTCGCGGAAAGAAGCGAAAAACAGATGTTTTCGTTTTTCTTGTCGCCGTAAAGCACAAAGGCGCGCGGCACCTCATCGGTAGCCGTGGTAAGCACGCCGCGTTTTTCCTTTTCGGAAAGAAAGGCGCGCGTGGTTTTGGAAACCGTCGCAGTATCGGCATCGAATATACCGATAACGTCCTTCGTCCTTACTATTTTGTTATTTCCTATATGAAGATACATATTTTTCATAAAATCATTCTACACTCTGCACTCTTCATTCTGCACTCTTCATTCTGCATTCTTCATTCTGCACTATCAATCACATTACGGTAAAATTTCCGTTTTCTACGTAAATTTTTTGTGCTTCCGCCGCACCTTTTATGGATCTATCGAAATCTGTTTCCGCGCAGGAGGTTATTATAACTTGTCTGCCCGAAAGGCGCGAAATTATATAGTTTTTTCTTTCCGCATCCAATTCGGAAAGCACGTCGTCGAAAAGGAACACGGGCAGTTCGCCGCTTATTTCCCTTGCGATCTCGCCCTCCGCAAGCTTCATTGCCAGCGCTATGCTTCTCTGCTGCCCTTGCGAGCAAAAGAGCTTCGCCGCCCTGCCGTTTAGCTTTATTTCAAAATCATCCTTGTGGCAGCCCGAAAGCGAAACGCCCAGAATCTTTTCTTTTTCTTTGTTTGCGGCAAGCTTTTCGCAGTATCTGCGCGTATTTTCCGCCGCATCGAAAAGCTCCTCGCCGGCAAATGCGCTTATGCTTGTGTTATACTCAAGCTCCACATGCTCTGCACAGCCCGTCATATCCGCAAGGCAGGTATCTACTATGCCCGAGAGCCGCGAAAGGTATTTTGCGCGCGTGGCGGTCACTTTTCCTGCGCATGCGGCAAGCTTTTCGGAAAGTATATCGAACGTTACGTCGAAGGAGGAGCCGTACGCGCCGAAATTTTTAAGCAGAGCGTTCCTTTGCTCCAGCACCTTGCCATATTCCATAAGCGCGGCGAGGTAAGAGGGGCTGAGCTGTGAAACGGCACCGTCTACAAAAGAGCGCCTTATCGCAGGCTCGTTTTTCACTATTCCCAGGTGGTCCGGGAAGAACAGCACAGATTTAAAGCTGCCTATAAACTCTGCCGAACGAAGTATTTTTACGCCGTTTCTGTACATCTGCTTTTTGGCATCGCGGAAGAAGCGCATTTCCATTTTGTTCGTGCGCTCCTCCGTGGCATAATTTATCGCCACCCTCGCGTTTTCCTTTTCAAAGCAAATCATATCGCGCTCGCGCGCGTGGCGGAAGCTTTTTCCGCCCGCGAAAAGATATATTCCCTCCAAAACGTTGGTCTTACCCTGCGCGTTGTTGCCGTAGAAGATGTTCACACCGCGGCTGAAGGTGAAGCTGTGCTTTTCTATATTTCTGAAGTTTTCAAAAGCGGCGCTTTCAAGGTACATATCAGTTATCTCTCATTTTCATCGGGAGCGCAAGGTAGAGGAACTTCGTGTCGCCGTCTTCGCTTTCACCCTCGATAACCATGCTCATAAGGGAGGATGTGAGGGAAAGCTTCAGCACAGGCTGGTCCGTACCGCGCAGAATTTCTATAAGATATTTGCAGGCAAAGCCTATTTCGAGGTCGCCGCCCGTTTTTTCTATCGGAATTTCATCGAAGAATTTACCGTTTATGGAAATTGCGGAAATATGAAGTATATTTTCCGCGAAATTGAATTTTACCACGCTCTTAACCTGGCCCTGTGCGCGGTCCTCGGTTACCAAGGAAGCACGTTCAAGCGCATCCTCGAGCGCGTCGCGGTCTACCGTTACGAAAGTTTTGCTTTCCTTCGGGATAAATCTTTCGTATTCTATATAGTTGGCGTCTACGAGGCGGGAGAACATTACCGTGTCCTTTTCCTCTGCGCCGTATTTCATTTTGAGCGAGAAAATTATATGCTTTCTCGTAAGGCTGAACTTGATCGGGTCTTCTTTATCTTCGAGAAGGCGGGAAAGCTCTGTTATCGTCTTGCCGGGAATGATGAAGTAGAGCTCTTCTTCGCCCGTTTTTGAGTATATATCGGTTTTTATGTTTACCTCGCGCACCGCAAGACGGAAGCTGTCGCAAGCAACGGCTTTTATCTTGTCGGAATTTATTTCTATATAAAGGCCTGTGAGCGCGGGGCGAGTTTCATCGTTGGAAATGGCAAAAACCGTCTGGTTTATAATTTTTCGGAGCAAGCGCTGCGGAAGCGTAAAATGTCTTTCGGGCGAAAATTCGGGAATTTTCGGGAAATCGCTGCCGGGCAGGTAGTGGAGCTGGAATTTGGAGCGGCCGGAGGAAACAGTGATAATATTGTTTTCCCCTGTTTCGAGCGTAACCTCCGCAGGCATGAATTTTACAATAGATGCAAGCTTCGCGCCGTTTATAACAAGGCTGCCGGGGTCGTGAACTTCGGCGCTTATTTCGATCTTTATACCTTTTTCGATATCGTATGCACAAACCTGGCAGCGGTCTGTCCCCACCATATTTATATATATACCCTCTATAACGCTTGTCATCTTTTCCGCAACACAGCCGAGCGAGCGTGTGATGGCAAGCAAAAGAGCTTCTTTTTCAAATGTTGCTTTCATTTTTTCCCCTTTCGATTTTCTGTATTTCTAAAAAAATCGTTCTTTTTTAATAAAAAAATATAAAAAATAAAAAATTTGGTAGTAGTAGTCGCAGTAGTGGCGGCGGAAATTGTGGAAAGAGCGAAAATCCTTGCCACATCTGGTTTTTCGCGCCGAAACTTTGAGAAAAATCGGTTTGTTTAAGTGAAGTAAGATTGTGGAACGCGAAAAAGTATATCATACATTTTTTCGCACGTGGCGAGCAATGTGAAAAACACGGAAAAAGTCGCCTGTGCAAAAGAATAACTTTTGTGGAAAACTTTTGGAGGGCTTGGAAAAATATGCGGAAAAACATATACTTTTTAGTGGGAAAAACCACCTTTTCCGAATTCCCATATACTTTTCTACACTGTTGTAAACACGCCAAAAACCCTTGCCACATCAGGCTTTTTTGAGTTTTTCACAAAGTTTTCCACACCCTGTGGAAAACTTTTTCTACATCTTGAAAACTTTTTCCTCTTATCTGCGTTTTCGCTTCCGCCAATTATCCGCGCAGCATCTGCAAAACCGTGCATTTTAGGCACGTCATGTCTGGAATTCGCGTATGAGCGATTTCACCTCGTGCTCGAACGTTGCATCCACTTCCATATCGTTTTCTACAACGTCTATAGAGGACATCATCGTCGTGTGGTCGCGCCCGAAGATCTTCGCTATGCTCTGCAGTGACATATCCGTTGCTTTGCGTATAACGTAAACCGCAACGTGGCGCGCCATGGCAATATCCTTCGTGCGTTTTTTGCCCTTGATATCCTCGGGCGAAACGTGATATTTTTTGGATATTTCCGTGATTATGCGGTCCACCGTCACCTCGGGCGATTCCTTGCCGCTGAGCACGCCTGCGAGCTGGCTCTTTGCCACCTCCAGCGTGATGGGCTTGTTTGTAACGAAGTTGTAAGCGCCAAGCTTCTTTATAACACCCTCTATCTGGCGGATGTTGTTCTTTACGTTTTCGGCGACGAAAGTGAGCACTTCGTTTGAAATATCGAGGTTTATTATCATCGCTTTTCTTTTAAGTATTGCCATGCGGAGCTCTGCATCCGGCGGCTGAATGTCGATAATAAGGCCGGATTCAAAGCGGCTGCGCAGTCTGTCCTCCAGCTGCTTCATATCCTTCGGTGGCCGGTCGGAGGTAAGTACTATCTGCTTGTTGGATTCATAGAGGGCGTTGAACGTGTGGAAAAATTCTTCCTGTGTGGCAACCTTGCCCGCTATGAACTGAATGTCGTCTATGAGAAGCATATCCGCGCGGCGGTACTTTTCTTTAAAGCCTGCGGTGTCTTTTTTTGCAAGCGCTTCCACGAGCTCGTTTGTAAAGGATTCGCCTTTTACTATAATTACGTTATAATCGGGGTTCTTTTTGAGTATCTCCGCGGCGATAGCCTTCATAAGGTGGGTTTTGCCAAGGCCGCTCTGCCCGTATATAAAAAGCGGGTTGTATGCCGTGGGGTTATCCGCTACGGCGCGGCTGGCTTTATAGGCGAATTTGTTCGATTCGCCTACTACGAAGTTTTCAAACGTATAGTTTGAATCAAAGCTGGTTATGGATTTTTCCGCTTTGTCGTCGTTGTAAAAGTCATCGTTTTCGCCCACAGCCTTCGGCATGGAAAATTCCTTCGGCTTTGGCTTTTCGTCGGGCTCGTCGAATTCGGCGATAGCGCGTTCTATATCGAAGCCCGCGTCGGCGTATATTTTTACCTTTACACGGAAATTAAGTATATCTTCGAGTATTTGTTCCATATCGGGAACGTACTTTTTGTTAAGAAGCGAAACAAATCCATCTCTCGGGGTAGTGATGATGGCAATGGAATCGTCGAGGTATACAAGTGTAAGGTTGTTGAACCAGAGCTCCATTGCGGCATCGGAATATTTCTTGGAAAGCTCCCCGAGAACAAGCTTCCAAATATCTTTGTATGAATCCATTTAAACCGTCCTTTTGGGGGCAAAAAACACTTGCCCATAATAATGTCTACATTATACCACATTTTCGCGCGGATTTCAATATATTTTTATAAATTTATAATATATATATTATATTATAGTGAATTATGAAGTGCATATGAAGTGCAGAATGCAGAGTGAAGAGTGCAGAATTGAGTATAAAAAAATTTCCCTTGCAAGGGAAATTTTTTGAAAAATATTATTTATACGATTTACACGCCGAGGTATTCCTTCTGCTCTTCCGTGAGAACGTCGAGCGAAAGCGCCATAGCCGAAAGTTTCAGCATAGCTACTTCTTTATCTGTTTCTGTGGGAATAGCATAGAGCGCGGGCTTCATCTTCCCATGTGTTGCGAGGTATTCGAGCCCCTTTGCCTGTATGGCAAAGCTCATGTCCATTATCTCTGCGGGGTGGCCGTTGCCTGCGGCGAGGTTTACGAGCCTGCCCTCTGCGAGCAGGTTTATCTTTCTGCCGTCTGCCATTGTAAAGCCTTCTATGCTCGGCTTTCTTTCGCCGTGGGAAACGGCGAGGGAGGCAAGGTCTTTTTTGTTTATTTCCACGTCGAAGTGGCCGGAGTTTGCAAGCAGCACGCCGTCCTTCATAACCTCGAAATGTCTTTTAACTATAACGTCGCTGCAGCCCGTAGCCGTGATGAAAAGGTCGCCTATGGGTGCGGCGTCGTCCATCTTCATAACGGAAAAACCGTCCATTGCCGCTTCCAGCGCTTTTACGGGGTCTATTTCCGTCACGATAACACGGGCGCCCATTCCTTTAAGGCGCATGGCAATGCCCTTTCCGCACCAGCCGTAGCCTGCGACAACGGCTGTTTTGCCCGCTACTATAAGGTTTGTTGTGTGCATGATGGCATCGAGCGTGGATTGGCCTGTGCCGTAGCGGTTGTCGAAGAGGTGCTTGCAGTCGGCATCGTTAACGTCGAACATGGGGTAGAGCAGCGTGCCTGCGCGCTCTCTCTGGCGCAAGCGGTGTATGCCCGTTGTGGTTTCCTCGCAGCCGCCGATAAGGTTTTCGCCGAGCTCCCTGTCCTCGCCGTGGAGAAGGGAGATAAAATCGCCGCCGTCGTCTATAATAAGGTCGGGCTTGCAGGAAAGTGCCTTGCGCAGGCGCGCGGTGTAGTTTTCCTCGTCGTCGCCGTGAATGGCGTAAACGTGCACGCCGTATTCGGAAAGTGCGGCGGCAACGTCGTCCTGGGTGGAAAGCGGATTGCAGCCTGTAGCGTAAACGTCCGCGCCGCCGTTTTTAAGCACGGTGGCAAGGTACGCCGTTTTTGCCTCCAGATGTATGGACATAGCTATTTTTTTGCCTGCAAAGGGCTTGTTTTTTATAAAATCCTTTTCTATTGCGGAAAGTGTGGGCATATAGTCTTTTACCCAGTCTATTTTTGCGTGGCCCGCAGGCGCGAGCGTGATGTCTTTTATTTCGTTCATATTAAACCTCTTGAATTTTATTTTTTATAATATAATATCAGAATTTTACCCTTTCCACGCTCTTTACCTTGCCGCTGTTTGCGTCCAGCGTGAAAACAGCTCCGTGCGCTGTGATCTTTGTGCCCGAAACCGTGAATTTTACGGGTGTGTGCATGCGCAGCTTTTCTATAATACACTTTGCGTCCACGCCCAGCACGCTGTTGTCGGGTCCGCACATGCCTATGTCTGTTATATACCCCGTGCCGCGCGGCAAGATCTGCTCGTCTGCCGTTTGAACGTGCGTGTGTGTGCCGAAAATAACGTCTATTTTGCCGTCGAAGTAAAGCCCCAGCGCGCGTTTTTCGCTCGTTGCTTCCGCGTGTACGTCCAGCACGGAAATATCGTATTTACCCTTATTTCGCTCCAATATTTTTTCCACAGCGGAGAAAGGGTCTGCGAGCGGCTCCATCATGACCACGCCCATTACGTTGATTATGAGGAACGTTTTGCCTGCGGCATCGAAAAGCGTGTAGCCGTAGCCGGGCAGAGCCTCCGGGTAGTTTGCGGGGCGGATTATATATTTGTTTTCATCGAGCAGAGCTTTTGCTTCGTAGGTTTTGAAAACGTGGTTGCCCGTTGTTATAACGTCCACGCCGTAGGAAAGCAGTGTGTCTGCGCTCTGCCTGTCTATACCGCTGTTTTCTGCGGAATTTTCGCCGTTTGCCACAACGATGTCTATGCCGTGTTCTTTGCGGAACGCCCAAAGCCTTTTAGAAACGTAATCGCAGGAAACCGTGCGCACCACGTCGCCGAGGGCGAGAAGTTTTATTTCTTTCAAAATTACCTCCGTGTAATAAGCCTATTATAATAAGTATACTACATTTTGTAATAAAACGCAAGGAATTTTGCAATAATCGGTAAAATTAAAAGCCTCCCTTGCGCAAAGGTAGCGTGACCGAGCTGTAGCGAGACAGGTGGATTTTGAGCATCAAAAGACGAAGGAAAACTTATATTTTCTTTTGATTTTTTACGTTCCTTTTAGGTTGCAGAAATGTTAAGCGCTAAAAAATAGAACATTAAATATTGATTTTGTTAATGATTAAAATTTGTAAACATTGACAAATTATGCACAATGTGTTAAAATAAAACTGCCACACAATTAAATACAGTTTTACATTGAATAAGTGTATGTTTTTTTGATAAAAACATATGCTCTTTTCTGCATACTTTCGTACTTGTTCGATGTATCTGTATTTGTGTGGCAACAATAAAAAGAGCAATGTGTTTTTTGTGCGTTGTTCAAACACAACGCACTTTTTATTTCACTTTGCTTACACAAAATAAGGAGATAAAAATGCATATCACGCCACAAAAATCATCGTTTTACGGAAATGTCAACCATCTTCAACCCCAAGAAGCTCCTGCGGATACAGGAACAGATAACCCTTTACATTCTTTTGTTGCGCATAATGATGACGATTTATTCCAACTCTTCCGACTCCTCATTCGCCCGTTGCAAGATTTAGAAAATCTCTGTTGCCAAGAAGAAGAAATAAAGCAACAAAAAATTAAAGCTTACAACGCTATGCATCCCTCGATTTTCTCTACAATACTTACAAGTATTGTAACAACAATTTTCTTATCAATTCCTTTCGGAATAATCTTTTCAATTTTATCCAGCATCATCCCATTAGGAGACGGAACGCTCTTTGACGCATTCGATAAATGGGCAGCAGGAATTCCTTTCATTGGAACACTCTTGGATTGGGTCACTCCGAGTAAAGAAGGATTACTATGGATTATATTGGGATTCATTGTTTTGATTTTTATGGAATTTATTGTACTCCCAAATCTCCTCATACTATTTCCAATAACTCTTATTGTCAACATTATTATTCTCATCGTATCTGCCGTAATAGGAAAACGAGAATATAATTCTTGCGTAAAAACATTAGAAGAATTAAAAGGCAAGATTGATTTTTCGATGGAGCAGTTATCCATTCCGCTCAATTTAGTCCCTCCGAATTATCGTCATAGCGCTGCATTGATACATTTTTGCAATAGTTATGCAAATAGACGTGCTTCAACAGTAAAGGAAGCTATAGAGTGTTATGAAACAGATTTACACCGCAAAAAAGTAGAGGATGCTCAAAACATAATACTTCAAAATCAATTGGAAATAGCGCAGCAAATTCAAAGCCAAAACGACACAATAAACGATTTGCAACAGAGCGTAAAAAAAGTAAAGAACAAAGTTGACTGGCTATAAGTTTTTCGATAGTATAAAAAAAGCAGGTAATACCTGCTTTTATTTGTAAAAAATGTTGAAAATTTTTAAGTTTTATAGTAATATACTACTGTCGCATATTGCGATAGGCTACCACAAACGGTAGGCGGTTGCCCTCCACAGCAGGAGGGTTCTTTTCCCTCCGAGTTCCGCAAGGAGGGCGATGCTTATGAACTACATAACATTGTCCGATTTATTCCAATACACATTGGTGATAATCGGCATCGTACAGTTAATCATCACATTGATAAAAAAGAAATAACCGCCCCAGTTCCCCAACTAATGCGGTTAATTTCTTTTAACTAACTTATTTAGGGCGACCGTCTACGGGCAGCCTTTTTTCTGTTTTTATTATACTTCTTTTTTTGAAATTTGTCAATACAATTTTGATTTTTAGAACGAGTTGTAAAGAATATGTACAAAAAAACTGTCAAAAATACACAGAAAACCAAAAAAAGACTTGTAATATCATAGATAAAATGATATAATCCAAAATTGGGAAAGTATAATATTTCCCAAATCTGAAAAATCAAAGGAAAAAACAAAATGAGTCTTAAAATTTACGACCTTACGGTGAACTACCTCAAAAATCCGTGCGGCATAGACAGCCTGCCTAGATTTTCTTATAAGGTAAGCTCCGATTCTTTTGGCGATAAGCAGACAAAACGCCGCATACGCGTGTATTCCGCCAGCGAAATACTCGCAGAAGTAGACCCCGATGTTTGGGACAGCGGCTGGGTGGAGGACGAAGAAAACGTGCTCATTCCCTACGAGGGCGGCGCGCTTTCCCCTGTTACCAGATATTATTGGTCCGTGGAAATAGAAACGGCGAGCGGCGAAAGAGCCGGATGCTACGGCGCTACCTTCGTTACGGGCAAGCTCGGCGAGCGCTTCACAGCCAAATGGATAGCCGCAAGGGGCGCAAACAAAAGAACGGTCGGTGCAAACTACCTCCGCAAAACATTCGATATATACAAGGACGTAAAAAGAGCCTATCTCACCATCTGCGGCCTTGGCTACTTTGAAAGCTATATAAACGGTGAAAAAACAGGCGACGACCTGCTTTCCCCCGCTTTTACATCATACGATAAAGAAACGCTCTATATGCAGTACGACGTAGAGCACCTGTTGCGCAAGGGCGAAAACGTTATAGGCGTGGCGCTGGGCAACGGCTTCTACAACCACTTTACAGAGGCTAACTGGAACTACGACAGCGCAACGTGGCGTAACTTCCCCAAAATGATATGCGAGCTCAAGATAACCTATAAGGATGGCAAAACGGAAACCATCGTTTCCGACACGTCGTGGACAAGCTTTGCGCACGGTCCCATAAAAATGACGGGCATACGCAACGGCGAATTTTACGATGCACGCCTTGAGCTCGGCAAATGGACAGAGCCCGGCTACGACGACGACGGCTGGGACGAAACCAAGCTCGGCAAATGCCCCGGCGGCATTATGCGCGCGCAGGAAATGGAGCCCATACGCGTTTATAAAAAATTCCCCGCAATACGCAAATGGCAGAGCAAAGAGGGCTGGGTATACGATATAGGCCAGAACATTGCCGGCTACGGCGAATTTGTTATCAAGGGCCGCGCGGGCGATAAGGTTACCTTCCGCTATTCCGACGTGCTCGCAGAAGATGGCGTAGAGCTTGATTTCAAGGCGCTCGGCTGTTTTGTTCACTCCGGCGATTTCCAGACGGACAGATACACCAAAAAGAGCTACAAGCCCGAAAAATGGCACCCCACGTTCGTCTACCACGGCTTCCAGTACATCGAGGTGCTCGGCATAGAAGATAAAGATAATGTTCCCGAGCTCGATGAGGTTGTGGGTGTTGCTATCTGCAACGACGTGGGCGATATAGGCTCCTTCTCCTGCTCCGATGAAATGCTCAATAAACTGCAGCACCTTTGCAGATGGTCCAGCCTTTCCAATTTTGAATCCATACCCACAGACAACCCTCACCGCGAGAAAAACGGCTGGACGGGCGACACATCCCTTTCCTGCGAGCAGATGCTCACAAACTTCGGTACTCGCTGCTTCCTTTCCAAATGGAGCCGCGACCTTGTGGTTTCCCAGCGCCCCGCGGGTCAGATACCCTGTATAGTTCCCTCCCCGGGCTGGGGCTACTCCGGCCTTATGGGCCCCGACTGGTCCAGCGCGCTTATCACCGTTCCGTGGTATATCTACCTTTACAATAACGATAAAGAGATTCTTCGCCAAAGCTACGAGGCTATAAAGAAAAATATCGATTTCACGCTCTCTATGTGCGAGGATTACGTGCCGAACTACGGCACGGGCGACTGGTGCGCCCCCTTCGACGGCCCTGCTATAGGCGTTAATATGGGCTCTTACAAATGCCCTGTAGAGGTTACGGACACAGGCTACCTCTACAATGCGGCAAACACTGTTGTAAAGCTTGCGCACATCTTCGGCGAAAAAGAGGACGAAAAATATTATAAAAACCTCGCTCTTACCATCCGCCAGGTGTTCAGAAGCAAATTCTTCGATAAAGAAACGTTCACGGTTATGGGCGATTGCCAGACGGCAACGGGCACAATGCTCTTCTTCGAGCTTTACGACACGGAAGAAGAAAAGCAGGGCTTGCTCGCGAAGCTTAAAGAGCAGATCGCTGAAAAGGACGATCACCTCGATTTCGGTGTGCTCGGCTGTAAATTCGTTATGAACGCGCTCGGCTCCTCCGGCAACGGCGATATAGGCACGAAAATGGTGCTCCAGCGCACGTACCCCGGTGTGGCAGAGTGGATAAACCGCGGCGCCACGACTCTTTGGGAATGCTGGAACGGCGGCGGTTCGCACAACCACCACATGTTCTCCGACCTTTCTTCGTTTATGTATAAATACATCGCTGGCATTTCCCCCGACGAGGCTGAGCCCGGCTTCCGCCACGTTATCTTCCGCCCTGCTATAGACAGCGAGCTCACGAGCGCCCGCGCGAGCCACGAAAGTATGCTCGGCACGGTGCTCTGCGATTGGTCTAAAGATGGCGAGAGCATCTGCGTTAACGTAGAAGTTCCCTTCGGCGCACACGGCACGCTCTATTTGCCCGAACGCTTTGCGGGCAAAGCAAAATGCGGCGGCACGGTGCTGGAAGCAAAAGTGGAAAACGGTAAAGCGGTTTACGAATTCGTTTCCGGTAAATATACCGTTGAAGCTTAAATACGGAATTAAACCAAAGATACTAAAATAAAAAGATTTAAAGGGAGGTGTAAAATCCTCCCTTTAAAAAACAAATAAAGGAGGTAGGAATGCCGAAAATTTTACATATCGGGGATATCCACCTCGATTCCCCGTTTTCGCTTTTCGACGTGGAAAAATCGCAGGCGAGGCGAAACGAGCTTCGCGGCACGTTCACGTCTGTTATGATGTATGCCAAAATGAAGGAAGCGGACGTTGTTATAATATCCGGCGACCTTTTCGACAGCGAATTTGTAACTAAAGAAACCCTGAATCTGCTTGTTTCGCAGTTTGCCGGGAACCCCGACTGCCGTTTTGTTATAACCCCGGGAAACCACGACCCGGCCACAGCGAAAAGTGCATACCTCAAAGCGAAATTCCCCGAAAACGTATATATTTTCAAAAGTGAAAGCATAGAAAAGCTTTCCTTCGACGATATCGGTGTGGATATATACGGTTTTGCGTATACGCAGGAAACTTACGAGCAAAATCCGCTTGAAAAGCCGATAGAAACGGATAAAAGCAAAATAAATATATTAGCCGCGCACGCGGATATAACAAACCGAAAAAGTGTATACTGCCCTATGAAAGAGTGGGATTTTGCCGTTAGCGGCTTCGATTACGTAGCGCTCGGGCACATTCACTCGGGCGGTGAAATAGAAAAAATAGGCGAAACGTATTATGCCTACTGCGGCTGCCCGGAGGGGCGCTCCTTTGACGAATGCGGCGTTAAGGGCGGCATTTTCATAAATGCGGAAAAGAAGGACGGCGAACTGAAAATAGATTTCGAGCACCCTCGCTTCTGCAAAAAAAGGTATGAAAAAGCCGAGGTAGACGTTTCGGGCACATTAACGCGGGAGGAAGCTGTTTCGGCGATAAAAAAGGCCGTAACTGAAAACGGCTGGGGGCGCGATACGCTTTTGCGCGTGCACCTTTGCGGTGTGGTTTCCCCCTCTGCCGATTTCGGCGCAGAAAGTATAACGGCACAGGAAACGGGAGTTTTCTACATAGAGGTGGAAGATTTTACGCGTCCGCTTCTCGATTACGAGGAGCTTAAAAATGATATAACCATAAAAGGTGCGATCTTCCGCGAGCTTTTGCCGCGCCTGGAAAGCCGCGACGAGCAGGAGCGTAAGCTCGCCTCTCTCGCGCTGAAATATGCCCTTGCGGCGCTCGCAGGCGACGAAATAAAATAAAATGCAGATTGAAGAGTGAAGAATGCAGAATGGAAGGTATTTTTTATGGAAAATAAGGTAAAAGAATTGCAGGAAAAGCTGCCCTGCGGCACGGAAAGCTTTATTTCGCTCGACGAAAAAACGGTGCTCTACCTAACGGGCTTTACAATGAACGACGGCGCGCTTTTCGTAACGCGTGACGACGCTGTTTTGTTCGTTGACTTCCGCTATATAGAGGCGGCGAACGAGGAAGCGAAAAACTGCCGTGTGGTCATGCCCGAAAAGAATTTTTACGAAGAAATTCGTGGAATTATGGCAGAGCGCGGTATAAAAACGCTCGGCTTTGAGGAAAACAAAACCACCGTGGCTCTGCTCGAAAGGCAGAAGAAGCTTTTGCCCGATGCAGAATTTGTAAAATGCGGCGAAATTATCACAAAAATGGCGGAGATAAAGAGCGAATACGAGCTGGACCTTATCGCGGCGGCAGAAAGTATAGGCGATGCGGCTTTTGCAGACGTTTTGCCGCGAATAACGCCCGATATGACAGAGATAGACGTGGCGCTGGAGCTTGAGTTTGCCATGCGCAAGCGCGGCGCACAGGGGCTCTCATTTCCGACGATAAGCGTATCGGGCACGGCATCCAGCCGCCCGCACGGCGAGCCGAGAAACGTGAAGCTGGAGCGTGGTTTCCTCACTATGGATTTCGGCTGTGTTTACAAAGGGTATTGCTCCGATATGACGCGCACGGTGTGCCTCGGCGCACCCGATGTGGAAATGAAAAATGTGTACGATACGGTGCTTCGCGCCCAGCTCGCGGCTATAGATTACCTTACCGCGGGCGGCAGAGATGCAGGCGAGGCAGACGCCGCCGCGCGCGACCTTATAAACGAGGCGGGATATGCCGGTAAATTCGGCCACAGCCTTGGCCACAGCCTGGGCATTTACATCCACGAAAGCCCGCGCCTTTCCTCCCGTTCATTTGGGCAGAAGCTTACAACAGGGCACGTATTCTCCGTGGAACCCGGTATATACCTTGAGGGCAGATACGGCGTGAGAATAGAGGATGTTCTCGCTATTCGCGAAAGCGGTGTAGTGAACTTTACAAAGAGCCCAAAGGAGCTCATCGTAATTTAAAAAAGCGAAAAAGACCTCGGGAGAGGTCTTTTTTACGTCAAAAGTGCTATCCACTTTTGGAGGAACAAAAATATTTTATCCGCGCTTTTCTTTGTTTAAAAGAAAAGACGCGGCAAAAGAAGTAAAAAAACGTGCCGTTTTATCGCTTTGTTTGTGCCATTCTTGGCTTTGCGAGGCGACTGCCGTCACGAATTTTCACTCCGTTCCGTCGCAAAAATTGTGCCGAACCACGTCGCAAGGGTACGGCGTACCAACTTGTTATGGTCTGCAAACGCGCTAAGGCGCGCCACTGCTTTGTTTTTTTACGTAGAACCCAACCGCGTGGTTCCACGCAATTTTCCGCAGGAAAATCGAGCGTGGGAAGCGGTTCTTGCCGTAGTTTTCAGCTGTACCGAGCGATAAACCTGCAAGGTTTTTGGCTCTTTTTGCAACTTTTTCTCTCAAAGAGAAAAAGTTGAACACAATCGAACGGCGCAGCCGTTCGCAAATTCCTTTCTTTTTAAAGGTATATTTTTCTTTCTTAAAGAAAAAATATATAATTTTCCAAAAAACTATTGCCTTTTGTGCTTTTTTCGTGTAAAATATAATAGCATAATAATATTTGCCTATAATTTATAAAATTAAGGCTATTGGAGGTAAAAATTATGGTAATAGCAGGCGATTTCAAAAACGGCATCACATTCGAAATGGACGGCAACGTAATGCAGGTTATCGAATTCCAGCACGTTAAACCCGGCAAAGGCGCGGCTTTCGTTCGTACAAAGCTCAGAAACGTTATTTCCGGCGCTGTAACGGAAAGAACTTTCAACCCTACGGATAAATTCCCCCCCGCAGTAATCGAAAGAAAAGAAATGCAGTATCTCTACTCCGACGGTGAGCTCTACTACTTCATGGATACGGAAACATACGAACAGGAACCCATTTCCAAAGACATTCTTCCCGAATCCTTCGAATTTGTAAAAGAAGAAATGCTTTGCAAAATTCTTTCCTACAAAGGCAACGTATTCTCTGTTGAACCCCCCATGTTCGTTGAACTTGAGGTAACTGAAACAGAACCCGGCCTTGCAGGCAACACAGCTACAAACACACTTAAACCCGCTACTGTTGAAACAGGCGCAGAAATCAAGGTTCCCCTCTTTATCAACATCGGTACAAGAATCCGCATCGACACAAGAACAGGCGAATATATCGAACGCGCTTAATCTTAAGTCGAGGTGTAGTATGGATATTAAAGAAAAGGTTGCATACATCAAGGGCCTTGCAGAAGGGTTAAAGATTGATGAAAACGGCACAAACGGCAAGCTTCTTGCCGCTATCATAGATGTTCTTGGCGATATCGCGGAAGATATTGAAGATCTTACCGAAAATGCAGAATATCTTGAAAACTACGTTGAAGAGCTCGATGAAGACCTCGGCATGGTCGAAGAAGATCTTTACTGCGGTGAAGAAGACTTCGACGAAGAGGATGAAGAAGATGAAGAAGACTTCGACGAAGAATTCGACGAGGAAGAGGAAGACGACGAAGAAATAGTCGTTGTAACCTGCCCTTCCTGCGGCGACGGCGTTTACCTCGATGATACGATGGATTTCGACGAGATCAAATGCCCCTCCTGCGGCGCTACGTTCAGCTGCGCTTGCGGTGCAGACTGCGAAAACTGCGAAGGCTGCGGAGAATAAAAGACTTTTTATGAAGAAGCCGTCGTACGACGGCTTCTTTTGCCCTTTCGGGCGCAAAAATAAAGCTTTGGCACAAAGAAACTGTGAGGGCACACAAAATACTGTGCCGCATGCCGACGCACGGTCCACGGGCGCAAAAACGCTTTTGAGAATATATAAAACGAAACTGCGGTGAATAAATGAAAAATATAAAAAAATTTATTGTTTTGATACTGGCTTTTGCCGTTTGTGCGGCAATGCTTGCCTCCTGCGGCGGCAAAAAAGACGATGCTGTTGCAAGGTTTGGCGGCGATAGCTACATATATGCGGAGGATAGCGATTTTTCCGATATTTACAATCTTATCACGTACTATCACAAGCTCGAATCTGCGGGTGATGAGATAAGCGCCGTGGAATATAATATTATACTGCGCGATGCAGTTAAGTTTACGGTGGAAATGCGCCTTTTGGAGGACGAAGCGGCGCGCAGAGGCTACCCTGTTGATATGGGTAAGGTAGAAGCGGCGGCGAATGAGGACGAGGCGTTTTTTGAGGCAACGTATAACGGCGGCTTTGCGGCATTCTGCGCCGATTGGAATTTATCGGAAGATGTTTTTGTAATATTGAATAAATATTATGCTTTGCGCGAAACGGCAAAGAAAAACTTCTTCACCACCCCAGATGTGACCGAGGAGGAAGCCTTTGCTTACTATGAGGAAAATAAAGAAGATTTTATAAAAAAGCCTCATTTCGAAATAAAAGAGCTTTTTCTACATGTGGCAGACGGAACAAGCAGAGAAGCTGTTTGTAACGATGCAAACGTTTATATAGCTATGCTTAATGCAGGCAAAACATGGGAAAGTGTATTAGATACAGCTGAAATGAAATATAATCTTGGAAATGGTATGTATTTTTCCCACTATCTTACAGGTACTGAAATCATCGAAAAAAATGAGATCGAAAATGTAGAAAGCATAAGCTTGCTCAAAAGCCGAATCGACCAAGAGTTCAAAAATAAATACGGCGTTAATTATAGCGAAATGTTCCCTAACGGATTTGAAGAATATATAAAAACAAACGGTATAACGAAGGATTCCGCGACATACAAAAGGGTTTTTGAAGCTCACATAAATTATTGCCGCGAGCTTTACAACGCGGAGGTAAGTTATGCCGTTACCCAAAAATGGAAAACCGGAAAGTGCTATGAATTCCCCGTTTACCACGGTGGCTTTGAAAGCTACGTTGTGATCTATTTCTCATCCTCAGAGGATGAAGAGGGCGAGCTCTCGTTTGAGGAAGCGAAAGCGGATATAACAGCGCAGATAGATAACGAGCGCAAGGAAATAAAGTTTGAAGATTTCATTTCCGAAAAAATGGACGAGGCAAAGGTTCAGATAAAATACGGAAACTAAAAAGTTTTCCACAATTCATGTGGATAAGTAAAGAGAAAATATTCTTCATAAAAAAACTCCATCACACAAGTGATGGAGTTTTTTTATGACATAGGAAATTGCGCGCGAAGCGGTGCAATTTTGCTTGTTCAAAAAAAGTTTTCCTTATGTAAAAATGCCCGAAAATCGGGCATTTTATAGTTGCCGAAGGCAACTTTTTTACTTTCTTTAGTTAAGAGCCGCTTTTTTGGAAATTTTATTGTTTGCCATGAATTCGCGAACCTCTTCCGCTACGGGAATGGAAGCTGCTGCGCCGGGGCGGCTTACCGCTATAGCGGATGTAGCGCTTGCATATTCAACTGCGTCGTCCATGCTCCAGCCGTCGCATATCTTTGCGCAAAGACCGCCTATAAAGCTGTCGCCTGCCGCTGTGGTATCTACTGCTTTAACCTTGAAAACGCCTGTGTAGTGAACGTCGCCGTCTACTATATAAGCGCAACCCTTTATACCGAGAGTAACGAGCGCGTTTTTGCAGCCGAGAGCGCAGAGCGCATCGATAACATCTTTGGCGGAAGCGTTGTCTTCGGGCGTGATACCTGTGATAAGCTGTGCTTCGAATTCATTGGGGATGATGAGGTCGATATACTGATAGAGCTCTTTTGTAACCTCTTTAACGGGGGCGGGGTTAAGAATGACCATCTTGCCCTTTTCGTGCGCGAGCTTTGCCGCAGCAAGCACGGATTCTGTGGGAATTTCGTACTGCATAACGAGAATGTCTGCCCAATCGAAGAGGTTTTCGTTTGCCACGATAACCTCGGGTGTTACCGTGCCGTTTGCGCCAACATCGAGAATGATGTGGTTATCGCCGCCGCAAACCGTGATAACCGCCGCGCCCGTGGGGCCTTCGGAACGGAGCACGGAGGAAGCGTCTATACCATAGGATTCGAGGTTTTTAACAGCGAGCTCGCCGGACATATCCGTGCCGACAGCACCGAGCATTTTTACTGTGCAGCCCGCCTTTGCGAGCGCTGCTGCCTGGTTTGCGCCTTTGCCGCCGAAGTTCATCGCAAAATCTCTGCCTGTGATGGTTTCGCCAAGCTTTGGAAGGCGGTCTGTGTTTATAACATAATCGACATTTATGCTGCCGACAACGAGAACGTTTTTGCTCATGATTTTTATGTCCTTTCTTTGTTTAAATTAAATTCCGGAAATTACTATTATTGTAAGAAGAATACCGAGAATGACCATACCCACAATACCGCCGATGAGAACGAGAAGACTTTCGTTGTTTTCGCCCCATTGATCTCTTACCTGGGTGAATTTTTCTTCGGAAATATAAAATTTTGTTTCTTCTGTTATTTTAATTGCGCTGTGCGGGTCTGCTTCTGTGCCATCGGGGTTTATAACAGTTATCGTGTTTCTGTATACACCGGGACGTTCGAGCTTTGATATTACAGTGTCGTTTTCTGTTTGGGAAACTTCCGCAAGCGTTTTTGCACTTTCTGCATCTATTGCGCCGGCTTTGATAAATGCACGGAAGAAGCTGCCCGTCACTTTGCGGTGGTAAAAGGAAACGAATAAAGCTATTATTACGCCGAGGATTATGGACCAGATGAAAAGCATAGCTTTTATAACTTCTGGGTCGCTGCTGATTATATCGAGTTTTTCGAGAAAATTAGACATACAGTGCTATCCTCTTTCTTTTTTTATTTTATTTTTTGATCACGTCGCAGCCGAGGTATTTTTTGAGAACGTCGGGCACGTTAACAGAGCCGTCTGCGTTCTGGTTCTGCTCTACGAGCGCGGGCAAAATACGGCTTGTCGCAAGACCGCTGCCGTTGAGTGTGTGGCAGTATTCAACCTTGCCTGCGGCTGTTTTGTAGCGCATCATACCGCGGCGAGCCTGGTAATCGCGTGCGTTGGAAACAGAGCTTACTTCCTTGTAGCCGTTCATGGAAGGTATCTGGATCTCAATGTCGTATGTGCGCGCCATGGAAGCGGAGCAGTCTTCTGCCGCAAGTTTAACCGTGCGGAAGTGGAAGCCAAGGCCTTTTACAAGGTTTTCTGCGCAGGTTACGAGCTCTTCGAAAGCGGCATCGCTGCCTTCTTTTGTTGTGTACTGAACCATTTCAACCTTGTTGAACTGGTGGCCGCGCACCATGCCGCGTTCGTCTGCACGGTAGCTGCCTGCTTCTCTTCTGAAGCAAGGTGTGTAGGAGATATATTTTTTAGGAAGGTCTGCCTCTGTGAGTATTTCGTTTCTGTGGAGAGAAACGAGCGCTGTTTCTGCTGTGGGGAGCATAAAGTGGCGGCGTTCTTCATCGCTTGTTTTTTCAAGCCAATATACTTCATCGGCAAATTTCGGGAACTGACCTGCTGTAAGTCCGCATTCATAGCCGAGCATATGGGGAACGAGAACGAGTTCAAAACCGTTCTGAAGGTGTGTTTCTATAAAGTAGTTGAGGAGCGCCCATTCGAGGCGTGCGCCCATGCCGCGGTAGATCCAGAAGCCGTTGCCGGAAAGCTTTGTGCCGCGTTCATAGTCTATAAGACCGAGGTCTGTGCAAAGGTCAACGTGGTTTTTCGGCTTGAAATCGAACGTTTTGGGTTCGCCGAAGTAGCGGAGAGGTTCGTTGTTTTCTTTGCCGCCTTCTTTAAGGTCGGGGTCGGGAAGGTTGGGAAGAGAAAGCATAATTGCGTTGTATTCCGCTTCAACTTCTTTGAGCTCGGCATCGATTGCCTTGGATTTAGCACCGATCTCTTTGAGCTTTGCAAATATCTCTTTAACGTCCTTGCCCTCTTTTTTGTACTGAGGAATGAGCTTGTTTTCTTTGTTCTGCTCTGCTTTAAGAGCCTCTGTTTCGGAAATAAGTGCACGGCGTTTGCCATCAAGCTCGAGAATGCGTGCTATATCTGCTGCTGCATCTTTGCCTTTAACTTTAAATCTTCTTGCGATTTCTTCGGGGTTTTCTTTGATAAGTTTAATATCGATCATTGTGTTTGCGTCCTTTCAGGGGATTAGAGTTCATCATTTAATTTATCGCCGCAAAGCAAAGCGAGTATCTTTTCGAGGTCGTCGTTATCGGAAAAACCTATGTTTATACTGCTTTTTTTGCCGTTTTGAACGATTTTTACGGTGTGGCCTATTATCGACTGCACCTTTTGTTCCAAAATTTTTGTGTGGTCCACATCGTAAACCACGCGCACCTCGGATTTTGGTGCTTCGTTAAGCGCTTTTACAAGCTTTTCCGTTTCACGCACGGAAAGTTCCCTTGCCACAACCGTTTCTGCGGCCTTTTCAAGCGCATCCTTGTCCTTTACGGAAAGAAGCACCTTTGCGTGCCCCTCGGAAAGCGTGCCTTCTTCAAGCTTTGCTAGCACGGTATCGGGAAGGTCCAAAAGGCGAAGGGAGTTTGCTATGGAAGAACGGGATCTGCCCACTTTTTTTGATATTTCTTCCTGCGTATAGCCATATTCGTCTATAAGGTCGGCGTATGCGCGCGCTTCTTCCACGGGGTTTAGGTCTTTGCGCTGAATGTTTTCCACGAGCGCAAGCTCGGCGGCTTTTTTGTCGTCCGCTTCGATTATGATAACGGGAACCTCGGAAAGGCCCGCCATTCTTGCGGCGCGCCAGCGGCGTTCGCCCGTTACTATCATATACATACCGTCTTTTGGGCGCACAACTATCGGCTGAATTATGCCGTGCTGGGAAATGGATTCCGCAAGCGCTTCCAGCGGCTCTGTATCAAAATTTTTGCGGGGCTGGTCGGGATTGGGCTCAACTTCGGTAAGGCGAACGACTGTAACACCGCCGTTTTCCTTCGTTTCTTCCATATTATCTGTAAGAATAGCGTCGAGACCTCTGCCAAGGCCGCCCATTTTCTTGGATTTTGCCATTTTTTCTCCTCTCTGAAACTTTTAAATACGTTCAAGCAGCTCTTTTGCCACGTCGTTGTAAGCTTCTGCGCCTTTTGCGTGCTTATCGTAATATTGTATAGGCTGGCCGAAGCTGGGCGCTTCGGAAAGGCGAACGTTGCGTGTGATAGTTGTTTTAAAGAGCTTGTTTGCGTAATATTTCTTAATTTCTTCTATAACCTGCAGGGAAAGGTTGAGTCTGCCGTTATACATAGTGACGAGAATGCCTGTAAGGCTTAGCTTGGGGTTGTAGAGCCTTTTTACTTGCTTTATCGTCATCATCATCTGTGAAAGCCCCTCAAGCGAGAAATATTCGCATTGCATGGGTATAATAGCCCCATCGGACGCCACGAGCGCGTTTACCGTTAGCATACCGAGGGAAGGGGGGCAATCGATTATTATAATATCATATTTATCCGCGACCTCTTCGAGGGCAGATTTAAGGCGTGTTTCGCGTTTTTCTATGTCTGCAAGCTCGAATTCCGCGCCGGCGAGGTCCATTGTAGAGGGCATAATGTCCAAATTTTTGAATTCCGTGTGCTGAATAGCCGCGGAAGCGGAGCATCTGCCTATGAGAACGTCGTAGGTCGTGGAAGAGAGCTGTGATTTTCTAACACCAACACCGCTGGAAGTATTCCCCTGCGGGTCTGAATCAATGAGTAGAACTTTTTTGCCCATAATTCCGAGCGCAGAGGCTATATTTATAGCTGATGTTGTTTTGCCG
Source organism: Clostridia bacterium (assembly GCA_017456005.1). Classification (GTDB taxonomy): domain Bacteria; phylum Bacillota; class Clostridia; order Oscillospirales; family CAG-272; genus UMGS731. The sequence goes on from JAFTLJ010000066.1 coordinate 28,537, forward strand.
ACACCGCCCTTTTGGTTTGTGAAAGCAATAACTTTTGCCACTAAGAGCCTCCTTTTTTAATATTATTTCTTTCTAAAAATATTTTATCACATCGGAATATTAAAGTCAATCAATATACGAAAAATAATCTTAAATCAATGTTCTACGTGGAACAAAATTATGCAAAACACTATAGAAATGTTCCACGTAGAACAATTTACATGAACTATGTAAAAGAACAAATGTTTTTTTTGATAAAAATGTTCCACGTGGAACATTCCCTGCGAAAAAACAAGGCTTTGTTCCACGTGGAACATTTTAGAGTGCGGAATCGCCGCTTTTTGGTATTGTCAAAGTGAGAATAGTGTCTGTAGAGGTTTCTTCCGTATTGCAATCGATATTCACACCGCCTTCACGCATGGTTTCTACAGCGTGATTTATGGAATTTAAGAAAAATCCGTTGCCGCGTATCCGAAATTTTGTTTTTTGAAAGTGATTTTGGTTTTCTGCGGCATCCTCTGCATATGCCTCGCTTATTTTGGCGCAGACTGCAGCCACGTTTGTGCCGTGTATGATGGTTTCCAAAAATCCGCGGCGCGTGTGTGCATCCATTTTGGCAAGCTTTTTTGCGCTTGCTTCGGGAACTCCCGAATTTATAAGCAAATTTTGCTCTTCCTGTGTGAAAACGAGCAATAAAAGTGTGGTGTGTACTTCTTCCTGCGGCAGATTTGCGCTTTTTGCAATGCTTTCTTCGGTATATAAGCCGCGATTTATGGCTTCGGCATAGATTTTTGCTTTTTCGAAATAATTTCGCGGCGGTAATATTATTTCTTCGTTGTTTTCATTGTATTTATATATAACGGTGCAGGGTACACGTTCTATACGAGCCAGCAGACACGCACGAAAGCGTTTTTCGCCGGAAATTATCTGAAAAACCTCCTTGTTTTTTCTGCTTACAGCTAAAATGGCTATGGGATTGTGTAAACCGTTCTTTAAAATATCCATAGCGAGTGCGGCGAGCTCCTCTGTTTTATAGTGTTTCGGCGGTGCTTCAGGGTCGGGGTAAATATCTGCAATATCTATGATCTTAACTATGGCTTTGGCTTTTCCTCCCATAAGCTCTGTAGGTAGTTCGGAAAGGTATTTAGGTAGTTCTGCGGTATAAAAAAACTCTTGTTCTTCCAATATAACATCACCTCTGGAATATAATACCATAAAAGAGGTGAAAAAAGGCGCAAACCACGCTGTCGTAAAAAGCAAGTTTTCCACCAAAGCGGTGGAAAACTTGAGAAAAACGCGAGTTTTTCTCATATATTATATGTAACTTTTTCTTTCAAAAAGAAAAAGTTACAAAAAGAATCAAAAACTCTAACGGTTTATCGCTCGGTGTGCGCAGATTTGATGTGTGCGAATAGTGCTACGGGGGAGTGGTTCTTGCCGCGCCTTTTCTTTCAAATAAAGAAAAGCGCGAATATAATAAATTCAAAAATCGTATGAGTGATTTTTGTTCAGAATATTTCTTTACAAAAGAAAAAACCTCTTTTAAAGAGGTTTTTTCTGTATCTGAGCATTTCTGCGCGGATATTTCGCCGGTGTATGTGCTGTTTTGCGGAAGACGAAAATGTGGCGCTTTGCCTCTGCTTCGTCTTTGGCAGAAGGGTCGCAAAGTGTAAATTCGTCGTCCTTTTCTATATTAAGAAGCAACGTTTTTATCGCATTTTTTGCATCTGCAAGCTCTGTTCCGCCGTTTTTTCCCTTCATTGCTATGAAAAGTCCGCCTTTTTTAGCAAAAGGAACGCACCATTCTGCCAAAATGCGAAGTTCTGCCACTGCACGCGCGCAAACAACATCGTATTTTTCGCGGTATTCGGGCGTTTGCCCAAGCTCTTCTGCACGGGCGGAAACAACGGAAACGTTGCTAAGACCAAGCTTTTCCGCTGTGGCGAGAATGTACGCCGTCTTTTTAGCCGTGGCATCCAAGGCGGTGATCTGCACATCCGGGCGAGCTATGGCGAGGGGGAGTGTGGGCATACCGCCGCCGCTGCCTACGTCGAGTATCTTTGCACCCTCGGGAATGTGTTTGGCAACTGTCAGCGAATCTGCAAAATGGCGGCATATAACGCCCTCTTCGTCGCGTATCGCGGAAAGGTTCATCACCTTATTCTGCTCCAGCATTATGTTGCAAAGGCTGAAAAGTGCATCTCTTTTTTCGCCTTGCCAAAATTCCGATAAACCGTTACCAGAGAACACTTGTTCGGAAATTCTGAAGAAATCCTGTTTTTCCAAAATCATCGCCTCCTTTATACATCTCTGTTTTCGGCACGCTCGCGCTCTTTGCGCTTGATGTCGAGGTAAATGAGCAACACGGAAATATCCGCAGGGCTTACGCCCGAAATGCGCGAAGCCGCACCGATGGAGGCAGGGCGGAATTTTTCCAGCTTCTGTGCCGCCTCTGTAGAAAGGCCGAGCACGTTTTTATAGCAAATGTCTTCGGGCAGCAGACGCTTTTCAAGCTTTGTAAATCTTTCTGCATCTGCAACCTCTTTTTTTATGTAGCCTTCGTATTTAAGGTCTGTCTGCGCCGTGAAAATAACGGCATCCGGCAGGGGCTTGCGCTCTTTGTCTATGGGCGCAAGAAGCTCATACGTAACGTTCGGGCGTTTTAAGAGGTCGGAAAGGCGCATACCTGTTTTTATAGGCGGTTCGCCAACGCTTGCCAAAATTTCGTTTATTCCGTCTTTCGGGGAAGCCACAACAGCGCGAAGGCGCGCTTTTTCTGCTTCTATCTGTGCTTTTTTCTCGCGGAAGCGCAGAATGCGTTCCTCCGGCAAAAGCCCTGCGGCATAGCCTATTTCGGAAAGGCGGTCGTCTGCGTTATCCTGGCGCAGAATAAGGCGGAATTCCGAGCGCGACGTCATCATACGGTAAGGCTCGTTTGTGCCTTTTGTTACAAGGTCGTCTATAAGCGTGCCTATGTAGGAGGAATTTCGCGTAAGTGTTACGGGCGCTTCGCCTTTTACGAGGCGCGCGGCGTTTATGCCTGCGATAAGGCCCTGTGCGGCGGCTTCCTCATAGCCGGATGTGCCGTTGAACTGCCCCGCACCGAAAAGACCTTCTATATCCTTGAACATGAGCGCAGCGGAAAGCTGTGTGGAGTCTATGCAGTCGTATTCTATGGCATATGCGTGGCGCATGACCACAGCGTGCTCGAAGCCCTTTATGGAATGGAGCATCTGTGCCTGTATATAAGATGGCATAGAGGAGCTGAAGCCCTGCAGATACATTTCGTGCGTGCCGTCGCCCATAGGCTCTAAAAAGAGCTGGTGGCGCGTTTTGTCGGGGAAGCGAACAACTTTATCTTCTATACTCGGGCAGTATCGCGGCCCTACACCCTTTATCTGGCCCGAATAGAGGGGGGATTCAGAAATATGCTCGCGTATAATACGGTGTGTTTCCTCGTTGGTGTACGCTATGTAGCAGGGGAGCTTTGGGCGTGCCTCGAGGTCTGCCATATTCGTGTCTGCGCTGTAGGGGGTGAGCTTTTCTTCGCCGTCCTGGCGTTCCAGCACGGAATAATCCACAGTGCGTGCATCTATACGCGGAGGAGTGCCCGTTTTGAAGCGGAGCATTTTAACGCCCAGATCGATGATGGATTTTGTGAGAAATGCGGCCGGGTGGAAGCCGTCGGGGCCGGAGGGGTAGATAACGTCGCCTATAATAACACGGGAATCGAGGTACGTGCCCGAGCAGATGATGACCGTTTTTGCGTGCCACACGGAGGAAAGCCTGTCTACCACGGCGAAACGGTAATCGCCGCCCTCGAGCTTGCGGATCTCGCAAATTTCCGCTTGTATAAGGGAAAGATTTTCCGTGTGCTCCAGCGTTTTTTTCATGATGTCCTGGTAAAGTCGGCGGTCTGCCTGGATACGCTTGGAATGAACGGCGGGCCCTTTGCTAAGGTTAAGCATTCTGTCCTGCAGCATAACCTTGTCTGCCGCCCTGCCCATTTCGCCGCCCAAAGCGTCGATTTCGAAAACGAGCTGACCTTTACCCGTGCCGCCTATAGAGGGGTTGCAGGGCATATTGCCCACGGCATCGTTTGAAATTGTGAAAAGTACGGTGCGGCAGCCCATTCGTGCGGCGGCGAGCGCGGCTTCTATGCCTGCGTGGCCCGCGCCGACAACGGCAACGTCTGCCGAATCTACGAAATATTCCATATATGACCTTTCTGTTTTCTTTGAAAGAAAACCTTGAAAAGAATTTTTAGGGGAAACAAAAATCGTTTAAAAACGATTTTTGAAATAATTATATTCGCGCTTTTCTTTGTTTGAAAGAAAAGTCGCGGCAAAAGAAGCAAAAAAACGTGCCGTTTTATCGCTTTGTTTGTGCGGTGTTGAAATATGGCGGGGCGGCTCCCCACACGAATTTTCACTCGCCCACTCGTAAAAATTGCGTGGAACCACGCCGCTGATTTCAAAATGAAAAAAATTTGCTCTCTGCAAAGGGGTGCGAACAAAGTTTTGGCTTAATATTTCTCGCTCATATTTGAGTAGACATTGCGGGACGAAACGGCTATGGAATTAGCATACACCAATAGCTTTGGGGGGAGAATGCGTTTCGATGGTGTTTCGGTTTTGGGTGTTCTCTGTGCGTGATAAAATTCGGCTTGACTTGAGCGAGAAATGCCGCTAAAGCCGGCGAGGCTTTTTGACTCTTTTTGTCACTTTTTCTCACAATGAGAAAAAAGTGAATAAAACGTTTGGAAAGCCGCAGGCTTTCCTTATTTACTTGTGGTATTTTCCGCCACCGAGAATGTTGAAGGCGCGGTAGATCTGCTCCAGCAGAATAAAGCGCATCATTCTGTGCGTGAACGTCATTTTGGAAACGGAAAGGCGGTAGTCGCACGCCGATTTAACTTCCTCTGCCATGCCGAAAGCGCCGCCTATCACAAAGGTTATCTGCCCACCGCTTGCGTCCTTTGCTTTTTCTATCTGCTTTGCAAAATCGGGCGAGGAAAGCTCCTTGCCCTCTACGGCAAGGGCTATTTTATAGCTTTTTTTCGGCAGGGCGGCGAGAATGCGCTTGCCCTCCTCTGCGATAGCTGCGGCTATTTCCGCGTCGCTCGCGTTTTCGGGCACGCGGCTTTCCTTAAGCTCTGTATTTTGAACCTTGCAGTATGCCGAAAGGCGTTTTTCGTATTCTGCCACGGCATCGGCGAGAAATTTGTCTTTTATATTGCCTACGTAAATTATGTTTACCTGCATATGCGTAACCTTAAATGTATATCTCCGTGGGGGAGCTGGGGGCGGCTATTGCTATGCGCACGCCGGGGAAGGAGGAAAGCGCCGTTTTCGCCGTAAGCTCCGCCGTGGGCGGATAGTTGTTTTCGCGGCTGAGGTGGGCGAGCATAAAGGCGTGCGTGCCGCTGCTTGCCAGCACCTGCAAAAGCTTGCCGCAATCGTCGTTGGAAAGGTGGCCGCTGGGGGAAAGTATGCGGCGCTTCAGCATATAAGGGTACGGGCCCGTCATAAGCATGGAAACGTCGTGGTTGGATTCTATTATGCATTCGTCCACGCCGTAGAGCGCGTCTATAAGGTCGCTTTCCACGTGGCCTATGTCTGTGGCTACGCCTATTTTATGCGTGGAATCGCCAAGCGGAAATTCCGCGCGGTAGCCCACGCAGCAGGCCGCATCGTGCGGAGCGATAAACGAGGAAAGCTTTATATCTCCCACCGCCGCGGAATATATGGGGTTGTGCTTTACGAGCACCTTGCAGAGCGCGGCGTTTTCGTCCTTTATAAGCGCTTCTGCGGAGGGGGATGTCATATGCACGGGTATAGCGAATTTTTTTGCTATCACCTCGAGCCCTCGCGTGTGGTCCACATGCTCGTGCGTTACGAAAATTGCGGCGATATTGCGCAGGCTCGTGCCTATTTCCGAAAGGGAGCTTTCTATGGCGCGCGCCGAAACGCCGGCATCTATGAGTATTTCCGTTGTTTCGGATCGAATGTAGTGGCAATTGCCCGAGGAGCCGGAAAAAAGTGTTATGAGTTTTGGCATCGGTTTACACTCTTACTTAAAATATTTTTGTCATACCCACGGGGCGTACGGAAAGCACTGTTACAGCACCCTTGCCGAACGCGTTTTCCATAACTTCTACGAATTTTTCCAGCTTCGCTTTGGGTACGAAAGCCTGTATGGTGCCGGCAAAGCCGCCGCCATGTACGCGGCAAACGCCCTCGGGCGCGAGCACGCTGTTTGCCACCGCGCAGGCGAGCGTGATACCCTGTTCTGCGGGGGCTTTGGGTGTGAAATAGTTCTGGAGCGACATGGCGCTGGAAACACCGCTCGCTTTTATAACGCCGAAAAAGCCCAAAATATCATCTTTTGCAAGGCATGCGGAGGCTTCTTTAACTCTTTCGTTTTCATCGAAAAAGTGTATTGCACGCAAAATGGCGCGATCGCCTGCGTATTCGCGCAGTGCGGAAACGTTTGCAAGCACGTCTTCCTTGGTGAGCTCGCGCAGTACTTCTTTGCCGAAGAAGGCGGCAACCTTCTTCATTTCCGCAGGCACGGCTGCGTAATCGTCTGTGAGGTCTGCATGGGAGCCACCCGTGTTTACAACGCAGAGGTCGTAGCCGTGGGAGGCGAGGTCCAGCTCTATCTTTTCGCAAACGGGGTGTGCGGGGTCTGCAAAGTCGATGTGAACAAAGCCGCCGCAAGCACAGGCGATCTGGTCCATAAGGCCGCAGGGCTTGCCGAAATGAACGTTTTCCGCATACTGCGAGATCTGGGAAATTTCTATATAATCTATTTCTCCGTCGTTGTAGAGGTGGTTTTCTATGTTGCCCACCATATCTTCAAATGCGGCGGAGGAGGAAAGACCGCTGCCGCCGAGTACGGAGGAGGTCATGTATGCGCAGAAGCCGCCGATGGAACGGTTTCTCTTCATAAGGCCGTCGCAAACGCCGCGAATGAGCGCGGCAGAAGTGCCTTCTTCGCCCGCCTGCGGGTCGAGGTCGCCGAGGTCTACCTCGTTCTGCGAAAAGCCCTCGCTTTTAACGTATATTTTGCCGTCGTCCGTGGGGGCGGCTACGGCTATTATATCGAGGCTTACGGAGGCCGCCAAAACCTCGCCTCTGTTATGGTCTGTGTGGTTGCCGCTTATTTCGCTTCTGCCCGAAACGGAAAAAACGGAATATTCCTGCTCGCCGTAGAGCGCGGTGAAGCTTTCCACGGCTTTTTTTATTCTTTCGCGTGCATCTGCGCTTTCGCCGTAGAGCACGGAAAGGGAGGCGTTGTTTTCTGCTATAAGTGTATCTATATTTTTCATTTTAAACACTCCTTTTGGCTTTTTGAGCTTGTTTTTGCTTATTATTTTAAGTATTATACCATAAAACGCGCGAAAATGGAAGTATGCAAAAACAAAATATTCATAAAAAATGCTTGTTTTCGATAATATCGGTCATATAGGTTAAAAATTTACAAAAAATAATAAAAATATAAGTTTTTTTGTGGTATTTTCAACATAAAATGGCTGCGCGAATTGTGGGAAAGGTAGAAAAAAGGTAAATGCCCAAGCGAGTATTGTTTTTTGGAAGCAAAAATGGTAAAATGCTAAATATAAAAGTATTATTCTGCGGAGGTAACTATGAAAAAGAATATTTTTAGGCTTGCTTGCATTTTGCTTGCGGTAGTTATGCTCGTTTCCGCTTGCGGCGGCGAACCTCAAAGCACTACGGCGGGCTCACAAAGCACTGTCGGCACTACAAGTGCAAGCACGACGAATACCACACAGACAACTCAGTCGACAACAGGCACGACACAGACAACGGTTAACCCCAATATCCCGAAGGTAGACCCCTATGACGGCACGCTTACCGATGCGGAGCTGCGCGATAAGGTGCTGGGCGGTTGGATAGGCCAGATGGCGGGCGTTGCTTTCTTTGCCAAATCCGAATTTGGCTGGGCAGGCAAAATTATGACACAGGAACGCCTGGACAGACTTTACAACGAATGGAACAACGGCACCGTTTCCGTTAACGATGCGTTCAATCAGGACGATACGTATGTTGAGATCCCATTTATGGACGCCATGAAGGAAAACGGCGCGCTTTGCGACGTTAAATATATGGCGGAAAAATTCAAAAATTCCCAGTTCGCCCTTTGGCATGCCAATAAAGCAGGCAGAGATAACCTGCGCGCAGGGCTCGAATGGCCTGAAAGCGGTCACTTCCTCTACAACCAGCATTGCGACGACCTTGACTGGCAGATAGAATGCGATTTCCTCGGTATGATGTACCCGGGCTTTGTAAACGCATCGGCAGAGCGCTCCTTTGAAATAGGCCACCTCACCAACTACGGCGACGGCGTTTACGGCGGCGTATTTGTTACGGCTATGCACGCGGCGGCATTCACGGCAGATTCTATTGATGAAATTATAAACGCAGGCCTTTCCGTTATTCCGGATAAGACCACCTTCAAGGACGCTATGAACCTTGTTATGGAAAGCTACAAGGCTGGCGACACATGGCGCCAGTGCTGGCAGAAGCTCGAAAACAAATACGGCACGGTGGATAAATGCCCCGAAATGGGTTCCAAAGCATACAATATCGATGCGAAGCTTAATGCAGCTTACATTCTCGTAGGTCTTCTTTGGGGCGGCGGCGATTTCGAGCAGACTATGGTCATTTCCGGCATGTGCGGCCAGGACAGCGACTGCAACCCCTCCTCTGCGGCATCTATTCTCGGCAATTTCTACGGTGCTTCCAATATTCCTGCAAAATGGAAAAACGGCCTTAATTACAATACAACGAAGTTCTCTGCTACAAATTACACGCTCGATGACGTTATAGACCTCAATATAGACCTTATGGAACAGGTTCTCGAGTCCGAGGGTGCAACGTATAAAGACGGTGTTTGGACTATCAAAAAAGACACCTCCTATACACCCGTTGAATGGGAGCAGTGGACAGATGCCTTCGACGCAGGCCTTATTGCCACCAATATGGGCAACGGCGTTGTGGTTTTCCAGCTTGTTACAAACGGCACAGACCCCGTTAAATCCGTTAAAATGGATATGGGCGACGGTTCCAAGTTCAACGATATGATAGCTCAGTACGCATATGCCGAAACGGGTACTTATACCGTTAAATACACTGTGGAAAGCGAAAGCGGCGTTAAGATAGAAAAAGAAAGAGTTGTAAACGTTGCTTCCACGTACGTTATAGAAGCTACCCCTATATGCACGGTTACAGCGCCCACGGGCGGCGGAAATAGGGATATGGGCGTTATATGCGACGGCTACGTTCCTTACGTTAGCGACACGAACTCTGCATTCCAGTACGACACATACGATGGCGGCGCGGCAAAAGATTCTCTCTATATAGGTCTGGAATTTAAATCTACTGTAAAAATAAAAGGCGTTGACTTCACGGAAGGTAAACACTTTAAAGACGGCGGCTGGTTTACTGCACAGCCCAAGGTAGAGGTGTTTGTAGACGGCGGCTGGAAAGAGGTTGAGGTGGATATTTCACGTGAATATCCCACAGGCAACAGCCTCGATGCCCACGGCAACAACTTCGATATATACACGTTTATTTTCAAGGAAGCTGTAGAGTGCCAGGGTGTTCGCTTTGTGGGCGTACCCGGCGGTTCTGCGCACTTCATAAGCGTGGGCGAAATAACACCCCTTCTTGCAGACGTAAATGCCGGCGACAAAATAAAATTCGACAATGCGGCAACACCTATTATCGTTGCGAGCACGACTATGCCTACGGGCGGCGGCAGCAAAAATATCGGTGTTATCTGCGATGGCGAGGTTCCCTACAACGGCACTACACAGTATGATACATACAAGGGCGTTCGCCCCGGTGTTACGGAATACTTTGGCTTTATATATAAAGAAGACGTTACGGTTTCTACCGTTAAATTCCACGAGGGCGCACATAATACAGACGGCGGCTGGTTCAAAAACGGCTCGCTCAAAATAGAGGTTTTTGTGGGCGGCGAATGGAAGGAAGCGGCTTCCGACGTTGCCACGGTTTACCCGAACGGCGATGAATTTGCAACGTTTAATCCTTCCTATCAGGCTTACACGTTCACTCTCACAACACCCACGGCATGCCGCGGTGTGCGCCTTATCGGCACAGCGGGCGGTACGAGCGGCTGGGTAAGCGTTGGCGAGCTTACGGTAAACCCCGGAAAATAAGATATTCCGTAGCCTTCCTGCGCCAAAAGGGGCGGGAAACGGCAAATGAGGATAACAACGAATCACCCACAGGGCATTTTGCCTTGTGGGCGTTCGTGTTTTTGAAAACGAAGAACAGCAAAGCCTGCTTTGCCAAATAAATAACGCCCGAAAATCGGGCGTTTTTTATTTGTTCAAAAAAAGTTTTCCTTATGCAAAAATGCTCGATTTTGGGGCATTTTATAGTTGCCGAAGGCAACTTTTTTATTTTGCGGAATATGCATGTGTTTTCCGTTTTAGCCTTTTTAAGACTTCCTGCAGCTTTGGCGTGTTGTACCTTAAAATAAGCGTGGGGAGAATGTTTAAGAAAAGGTTTACGGCGGCTATCGGCAGGGCTACCGTGAAGGCGCATATGCCCGGCAACGTCGCCATAGCAAAAAAGCCTATCGGATAGGAGAGCCTGTGTGTGAGCACACCTTTGTTACATTCGATTATAAAAAGCTCGATATATTCGGGGTTTCCTGGCTCGCGCAGGTTTTTTTTGCTGAAGCCGCCGAGCCCGCCGAGCTCCCATACCTTATCCTTCCAGAGCCTGACCTTCAGCTTTTTATATAGCTTTTTTTCGGCTTCGGAAACTTTGTATAAGGGGTTATCTGCGCCAAACCATTTGTTTGGCATTTTGTTTATTAAAATGGCGATGATTCCGTCCAGCGCAAATTGCAGTGCGGTGCACCACACCACCGCTATTATCACGTAATGCGGCGCGGCTGTGCCGAAAGCGATGTTTATAAGCGATACCGCCGCCATCGCGATACCTATAACAGAAAGATAGAGCTTCATAGTTCGCTGTATACAAGCGGCTTTTTGTAAAAATCCTCGTAGGTTTTTACCCAAGCCTCGTAATTTTCGTTTTTCATTTTTTTAACTGCTTCCGCACGGGAAAGGGTTTTGTCTGGGTATATTGCCGGCAGTATATTTACCGTGTATTCCTGCACGGGGAAGCCGTCGGCATCGATAAATTCGCTGTCGTTCATAGTTATGAATATCGGCACTACGGGCACGCTGTTTTTTGCGGCGAGGTAGAATGCGCCGTCCTGCATAGGGCGCGGCTTGCGGTAGTTCCACCACATACCCTGCTCCGGGTAGATGAGTATCGTTTCGCCGCGGTCCATAAGCACTTTTATCGCCTGCATAAGCTTTTTCGTGGTTGCGGTCTGGCTCGAAAGCGGCAGAGTGTTGCAGTGGCGCATAAAAAGCCCGAAGTTGCCCGGAGGGTTGGTGTAGTTGCCCTCGCGAATTATTTTATAGAGCATTTTCCCGCCCATATGCTTGCGCAGTGTTCGCCACACCGCGTAGTTATCCGTAATGCTAAAGTGGTTGCAGGTCACAAACTTTCCGCCTTTCACGGCTTTGAAGTTTTCTATGCCTTTTACTTCCTTTATTATAAGCTGGTTTTGCGCTATCATTTTCTCGAAGAAGCGCTGGCCCAGGAAGTTTGCCGCCAGGCTTTTTATTTTGTTTATCGGCTTTTTGTTCAGGTAATCTACCATATCGGGCATAAGCGGGTAAGTTTCGGGGTCTTCCTCCGCGTCCATGTGCCAAAGCTCGTTTTTTTCAAGCTCTGCTATTTTTTGCAGGAGCTCTTTTTTGCTGTTTGAAATTTCCATATACCGATCCTTATTTATTGCAAAGTTTTTTTGAAAAAGTGTTTTCGGACATCGATATTTTCAGCGCGTGCTCCAGTATAAGCGTACCCGTGGCATCGTTATCTGCTCTGTCAGCTTCGCTGAAATTGCTCTTTCTTTGGCATATCAGTTCGTAGAATGGCGATTTTTTTGCGTAATGCCAGAAATATTCGCCGTCTGCCACATCGTCGTATTGCCACGGCTTTTTGTAGAGCGCATAGTGTACTATGTTCTTTTTCCCTTCACAGGGGAGGGGTGAGGGGATTTTGTTCCAGCCGTTTTTGAAAAAGTGTATCTTTTCGCGGCAAAGGTAGTTGAGGTAAGCTTGGTCGGGGTCTACGAGGTCGAAATCGTATTCGCTTATAAGGCTTACAAATTTATTTTCTATATCGTTTTTTCTGAATTCGTCGAGGTTGAGCAAAAGCACGCCTGCGTTTATATAGTTTTCGGGTTCAACGCAGATAGCGTTTTTGGCATAAAGGCTGAATTCTTTTGTTACGCTCACGAAAGGGTCGGGCACTGCGCCCATTATGTTGCTGCCGAGCTCTGTGTGGTAAAATTCCGAAATATCGCCCAACACCACAAGGTCGCAATCCAAATATGCTATTTTGTCATATTCCGGGAAAAGAGAAGCGATAAAAAGCCTGTAATACGTTACTATTGAAAAATGGTATACGTTTTTAAAACGCGATCTGATACTTTTTAGTCTTTCGGAAATGTCTACGAAATCGATTTTAAAGCCGGGTATCTCACGCTCTTTAACCTTTTGAATGTTTTCCTCTTTTAGCCCCGTGTTCAGTACCACTAACCTGTAGCAGTACTCTTTCGATGCGTTCTCGATCAAAGAGGATACCGCAATGTCCAAATATGGAATGTAATTATCATCTGTGGTAAAGAAAACCGGAATTTCGTTTTTTGTAATACTGTCGTTGTGTAACAAAGCTTTGTTCCTCCTGAATGAGTGGTGTTGCTCTTAAAAATAGCGGTTTTTCGGCGAATTTCGCAAATATACTCAAATAAATTATATATATTTTTCTAAACTGAAAATAAACTGAAAGCCCTGCTGTATGGCAAGGCTTTCGAAAAACTGTGTTTATTTTTCTTTTTTATCTTCGTTTTTTTGCGTGTGGCTTCTTCTGAAAACGTAGTCGTATGCATCTGCGAAAAAGTGCCTGTGTGCATTGTGCGCTTGAGGGTTGGCTTTTTCCGCTTCGCGCTTGTGCTGGATAGCTATTCTTGCGGCTTCACGCGCGTTGAATTCCTCGCCGTTTATATCGCCCGCTTTGGTGAGCGCAACCTTCGTGAGGTAAGGGCCCACGAGCTCGTAAATAAGCACGGAGAAGAGCGTAATGCTCTGCACGAGGTTGCCTACCTCGCCGCCGAAGGCGAGCGCCTGGCTCGCCATACCGAGCGCAACACCGGCCTGGGGGAGAAGCGTTATGCCGAGGTATTTTACGATGTTATCGTCGCAATGCGTGGCTTTTGCGCTGATGCTTGCGCCGAAATATTTACCGAGGGAACGGAACACTATGTACGCTATGCCGATCACAACGAAGATCCAGTTCTGGAATACAGTGAGGTCAAGCTCCGCACCGCTTATTACGAAGAAGAGCACGAGCAGGGGCGCTGTCCATCTGTCGGCTCTTTCCATAAGCTCTTCGGAAAAGTCGCATATGTTGCAGAACACAGTGCCGAGCATCATGCAAGCGAGAAGGCTGGAAAACGCGATGTGTACGCTGCCAAAGCTGAATTTGAGCTGGGACACAGCAACCGTTAGCATAACGAACGTTACGGAAACAGCCATACGCTTGGAACGGGAAAGGAAGAATTTTTCGCAGAACGTGAAAAGGTAACCCATAAGCGCGCCGAGTGCTATGGAAAGAATGACCTCGAGCAAGGGGTTCACGAGCATGGAAACTATATCTACCGTGTTTGTGTTGATAGCCTTTGCTATGCCGAAGGAAACGGCGAAAACCACAAGACCTACCGCGTCGTCAAGAGCAACAACGGGCAGAAGAATATCTGTAACGGGGCCTTTTGCCTTGTACTGGCGAACGACCATGAGCGTGGCTGCAGGTGCTGTAGCAGTGGCAACCGCGCCGAGTATTATGGCTGCGGGCAGGGGCAAATAGCCTTCGGGCAGAATGAAGGAAAGCGTGATAAGCGCCGCGTCTACTATTATCGTGGTGAACACAGCCTGGAAGATGCCTATAATCGTGGCTTGCTTGCCTATTTTTTTGAGCTGTGAAAGGCGGAATTCGTTGCCTATTGCAAAGGCGATGAATCCGAGGGCAAGGTCGCAGAGCATAGAATATTTTTCGGGGGAATTGTCGCCGTGATCAAATCCTATGCCGAAGTTGCCGAGAAGGTAAGGTCCTATTATAACGCCCGCTACGAGGTATGCCGTAACTGCGGGAAGACCTAATTTCTTTGCGAGTCTGGAAAGCAAAAGACCCGAAAGGAGCGCTATTGAAAGCGTGAGAAAAACTGATGCTGTAGTTGTCATTTGGTCATCTTCTTTCTGTGTAATTGTATTTTGCATAAAAAATGCCTTACAAAATTGTATTATATCACGATTTTTTTGAATATGCAATGGTTTTTTGAAAAAAGTGTCCGTTTTATAGGCTTTTTTGCGCTATATTTATATATAGGAAAAAAATATATAAACGGTATTGTGGGGGAAGAGAAAAAATGATAAAATAAAAACAAGGATTTTTGCTTTTTAGCGCGTATAAATATTAAAAGGAGCTGATTTTATGAAAAAGATTATTTTTGCGATGCTTTTTGTGCTTGCTATCATAGCAATTTTGGTATCCTGCTCAAAATCCTTTTTTAAAGTGGGGGATCCGCCGCCGACGGGTGACGGTACTTTCTGTTTTGACTCTGTGCAGAATCTCGAGGAATTTTTGCTTGCTGATACTATATATGATAATTTGGGTAATGCTTTTGCGGATGATGCCGAAATTGAAATGCGTTGCGGCGCGGCGTTTTTAAAGTTTAAAAACGCTTTTGCCGAGGGAAGCAATAAGCTGAAGGTGCCTTACTTTGCCGAAGAAGCGGAGCATGAACATATAGTGATATTCGCTAAAGAATTATACGGTCTTCCTTGCATATCGTTCAGATTTAATATTGGTGATTGTAACGTGTGGATGAGGACTTTGTATATGGGCGATGAGTTTGAAGAAATGGCAAAGGAAATGGAATTTACGGAGCTTTTAAAACAAATTCGCCCCGATGCACCAAACGTGCATAATAAAAAAGAATACAAAGAATATAAAGCTATCTATGGCTGCGATATGAATATCGGCGGCGAAAGAACGAGCGTGTTGGTTTGTGAAGTCAAAAACAAAGAAAGAGTATTTGTTCTTTTTGCATATGAGGATATGATAGTTGTGCTCAGAGGAAACGATAAACTTTTAAGCGACGGATTTTTGGAAAACTTGACTTTTTCGGAGGTTGCAAAATAAAAACCGAAAAAATAAAAGGAGTTGATTTTATGAAAAAGATTATTGCTTTGGTTATGTGTATTATGTTTGCAGTTGCATTTTGTTCTTGCAGAAAAACGAAGTATGATGAAGTTACTATCGGGATGACATATGATGAATTTGAATCCTTTTTAAAAGGAAAAGATTTTTTTACTTCCGATTGCTACGCTTTTTGGCGCGACGAAAACGGAAATGAATTTGCGGTAGAATTTTGGGGCAATAACGTTAAAGTTAACAGAATAGCGAGCTTTTCGCGTCAAGGCGTAAAACCCACAAGCGAGGATTTTGAAAGCATTGTTCCCGGAATGGGTATGCTTGAGGTCGTGGAAAGAGTGGGAATCCCTTTTAGGTCGGTTGAATCCGGATTTGCGACGTTTGATTTTCTTGCCGATGACGGAACGGTGTACCGTATTTACTTTGGTTCTTCAAAAGAGCTTGTAAATGATATGTGCACATTCGGAGCCGAAGAATATTTCGTGTCGGAAATAAAAATTGTAGAATGATTTTTTGAGGGAGACTTTATGAAAAAGAAAATAATTATATGTTCGCTTGTTGCGCTTATTTTTGTCTGTGCAACTCTGTTTTCTTGGCTTGCGGTATCAGGTGGAGATTCTGTGGACTTTATACTTCCGCTATCTTTGAAAATCGACAAGGAAACGACGGAAAGTGTTATAAAAGTTTACAGAGGCGTTTTTGTTAATGGTTTTGCGGCCCAAAAATCAATAAAAGCGCTGATAAATGACCGGTACAATGTACTTGAGGAAATTTATATTGTTACCGATAAATCGGGTGAAATTACCCCTAAAGTAATCCGTAATAATTCTGTTGAAGATATAAAATTTTATTACGGTGCGGGCAAAGAGCTTGTCGAAGTAGTAAATAATTCGGAAGCGCTGTTTGGTAATATTAACCCTAATATAAATATCAAAAAAATATATTGCCTTGACGACTCTTCTTACGCAGGATTTTTTCTCTATTACATTACCGACAATGGCAATTATATTTATTATACGGATCGTTACTATACGAAGAAATCGTATTTGCTTGCAGAGGAAGAACTTTGCGATTTGGCAAAAGCAAAATGTGAATATATACAAAACAACTATACTTCCGAAATCTTGGAGGTAGACGGGGTAGATCAATCTCTTGCGAATGTGCGTGACATATCCAAATATGAAATAGTAGATTTCAAACCCGTTTTTTTGGAAACTTATAAAAAATAATTGTATTTAAGAAAAACCGAGCCTTTTACCTCGGTTTTTCATTTCTCTAAAATAAATTCCGAAAAAATCCAAAAAAATATCGACATTTGCTGTGGGTTGTGCTACAATAATAGTATCAAACAAAATCAAAGGAGAATTTTCCGATGAATGAAATAAGAGAATATGCAGAAAAATTACTTAAATATTTAGATAATGCACCCACGGCTTTCCAGTCGGTAGACGAGCTTGAAAAAATGCTCGCGGAAGCGGGTGCTACAGAGCTTTGCGAGGGCGCGGAATGGCAGCTCGAAAAAGGCAAGCTCTATTATATGAAAAAAGCAGGCACGCAGATTGCCGCTTTCCGCGTAACGGGCGACCCGCGCGAAACGGGCTTCCGCATCGGCGCGGCACATCAGGATGCCCCGGGCTTCCGCATTAAAACCGTTCCTTCCTCCGTTGACCTCGGCTACGAACGCTTGCTGCTCGAGCAGTACGGCGGCACGCTCGTTCACGGTTGGGTAGACCGCCCCTTGGGCGTTGCGGGTTGCGTTTACGTTAAAGACGAAGAAAAAGGCTTCCGCCCCGTAAACGTAAACATCAAAAAGCCCGTGCTCCTTATCCCCAGCGCGGCTCCCCACGTTAAGAGAGGGCAGAACGACGGCGCTTCCTTCAGCGTACAGAACGAAATGCGCCCCTTCTTTGCCGCTTCCCCGAACGGCGAAAAAACTTTCCTTAAATATATAGCGGAAGAGATCGGCGTTAAAGAGGAAGACATTCTCAGCTACGAGCTCGCACCTTATGACGCGTCCCCTGCTTGCTTCACGGGCGTAAACGATGAGTTTATCTCCGTTCCCCGCCTCGACGACTGCGCTATGGCTCACGCTATTATAACTGGTATGTGCGATGCAGGCGAGGACACAGGCAACGCTATTGCCGTTATCTTCGACCACGAGGAGATTGGCTCGGGTTCCGACAGAGGCGCGCGTTGCAACACGCTTATGCAGCTTATAGACCGCATTTGCGAAAAACTCGGCTACACGGTAGAGGATAAATACCGCGCGCTCGCAAACTCTATGCTCTTCTCGGCAGACCAGGCGCACGCCACACACCCCTCCTACCTCGGCTTGCAGGACCCCCAGCTTAAAGTTAAGCTCGGCGAAGGCCCCGTACTTAAGCTCAACTATAAGCAGAGCTATTCCACTTCTGCGCGCGGCACGGCTTTCTTCCGCACGCTTTGCGAGAAAGAGGGCATACCCTACCAGATGTTCAACAATAACAGCGACACGGGCGGCGGCGGCACTATAGGCCCTATCCTTTCCGCCAACTACGGTGTTTGCTCGGTTGACCTCGGCAACCCCACGATCGCTATGCACGCGGTGCGCGAATTCGGCGGCACAGCCGACGGCTATTATATGGCAAAGCTCTTCACCGTGTTCTTTATGGGTAAATAATGATATAAAAAGGCTGATGATACAGGTCATCAGTCTTTTTTTGCTTAATTGTGAATTTTTTTGTTAACTTTGTCAAAAATGTGAGTAAAAATCGAATTTTATTATACATATTGACAATACATAAAAAATATGATAAAATTGTAATACCTAAACAAAGGAGGAAAATTGTATGAAAAAATACATCAAGATAATATCGGCGCTTTTGTGCTTGTGTATTGCGGCTTGCGCTGTTGTTTCTTGCGGCGATACAGAAGAGCCTGTGAATACAGATATGTCTAAATCCGCAAATTACGGTAAGATGAGTTTCTTTTATATGGATTCAGAAACAAATGAACCAATATATATATATCCCACCAACAGAGAAGAATTTTTGGCTATGTGCGATACTATAATCGCAAATAAACCGACTAAGGAAAATACAAAACCCTCCGGCGGCGGCGTGTTTATGGGTTCAAGTTTGAGTGTAGAGGTGCTTTTTAAAGAGGGCGTGGATGCCAAAACGGAAGTGGGAAAATATGCGTTTGGCAGCAGCTCTAAAATATATAATAAAAATAAGGGCCGTTTAGGGGCGGATATAGAAAGCTTCAATTATGAGATATTAGAGGAAATATCAAAAAATGAAAATCTTGAAAAAATAGAAATTAAATATTCTGTAATGTGAGTAAGTCCTACTTGATAGCGAAAAAAGGCTGAATTTTTCAGCCTTTTTCTTTTTAAAATTCAAAAAAACTTTTTTAAAAAATTTATAAAAAACACATCTTTATAAAAACGAAAAATCCTTTGAATCTCCGCTTTTCTCGTAAAACCCCAAAAACTTATGGTAAAAGTGCCCACCGTAACTGTAGCAAAACAAATCAACAATGGACAAGTTTGCCAAAGCGAAAAAAACTTAAAAAAAATTCAAAAAAAGCATTGACAAAGAGGAAAGTGTGTGCTATACTAGTGGAGCGCTGTTGAGGAAGCGGCGCGAAACGGTCCTTGAAAATTGAACAACTTAAAGA
>JAFTLJ010000067.1 GCA_017456005.1 Clostridia bacterium
AAAATCTCTCGTCGGGGTTCGGAAGCTCCAAAAGCGAAAGAAATTCCGCAAAATAGTATTCTATTCGTGCGATGTTCATTTCGTCGAGAACCGTAACGTACATATCCTTGCTGTAGTTTGCCTCATACATTTTTTCAAGCAACAAGGTTTCATTGAATCTTTTGGTGAATTCATTGTAATAGCCGATAAGGTCCGTGCGCTCCTTCCACATAGGCTGTACCGGTATTACCGTGGATGGGTTATCCGTAAAAGAGCCGTATGCGTGCGCAAGAGAGGTTTTACCCGTACCGGACATACCCTGCAGTATGAGCAAGCGCGAAACCGCCATTCCCGATATGAATTTGCGTATATCCTCTATATCGTAGTAAAGCTTCAGCTTTGTTGCCGCATAGTTGCGGAAGTTTTCGCATATCCCTTCCAGGCTTACGTTTGCTTCATACGTGCTGTGGCCATATGTATTTTTCTTGCGGTCTATTGCACTGAGCATACAGAATCTTTCCGTTTGCTCGCTTTCTTCTTTTTTCTCTTCTTTTTTTCTTTCGCTTGGTTCCTCTGCCGCTTCGGGCGCTTCCGCACTGGAAAGCTTACTTAAAACAAGCGCAAGAATGAGCCCTGCGAGCAATATCGGAACAAGCAGCAAGCATATTACAAGAAGGTAGAGCGATTCGGATTCAGCATCGCCTATTTGGAGTACCTTGCCGTTTTCATCCGTATTGGAATATACCACGAAAACGAGCAATGCTCCGACCAACAGCAGCACCGTTATTAAAATTATAAATTTTTTAATTTGTTTTTTATCCATAATAATTACAACCGCTTTTATTTTTTCCCTTTGATATTTTCACTTGTCAATATCCTACTGCGTATTTTCTTTTTTGCTTTGCTCCACTGGCTTTTGTAGAATTTTTTAAATGCTTCATATTCCGCTTCAAGCTCGGCAAAACTTTCTTTTTCTGTAAAATCGTCTTCGTCTTTCATTAAATTTTGTTGTATCTTCAGTGCCTTCAGTTTTGCTTCGCAGCAAAGCTTTTCTTCGGAAAGCTTTCTGTTCTGTTCGAGCAGTTGTTCACGCGTTTTTTCACATTCTTCAACGAGCTTTTTCATATTGTCAACTTCATTTTGAAAATCATCCTGAATTTGACGCGCTTCGTCTTTTGCAGAACTTATCTTAGCATCATAATCGTCGCGCACCGATTTCAGCTCGGCATTAGCTTTCATAAGATTTTCACGAATACGGGCATTAAAATCTGCCTTCATATCGTCGATCTCTTTTTCAAAAGAATTTTTGGAATCTTCAAAATCGCGCG
This sequence comes from Clostridia bacterium, assembly GCA_017456005.1. Taxonomy (GTDB): domain Bacteria; phylum Bacillota; class Clostridia; order Oscillospirales; family CAG-272; genus UMGS731. The sequence continues at coordinate 1,308 of JAFTLJ010000067.1, forward strand.
AAATTTTTTCCGCTTTTGTTTCAGATAAAAACGATTTATATATAAGTTCCTCATTTTTATCGCGCAATCTATAAAGCTCTTTGCGAATGGAGTCAACCTCGGAATTTCTGCTTTCCAGAGCTTTTATTTGGTTTTCCAGCTCAGCAATATATTCTCCTGCAGACAATTCGGATAACGCAAGTTTCTTTTTCGCCGATAAAAGCTTTTCTTCACGGCGGCGTATAGCTTCGTCTTTTCTTTCTCGCTCTTCTTTATCGTAATTGTTTTTAAGGGTTGTTTCTATACCAAGACCGTGTTCGTATGTCAAAAACGAAAGCATTGCTAAAACATCGGAAATTTCATTTGCTGTTTCGCCTTGGAAAGGCGAAATTTCGGTTTTGTGTTCCTTTATTTCATAACCGGGTTTTGTATACGAAATAATATAGTCGTACAGAGCCACCGCACCTTTAAAATTATTATCCATTTTTAAAATGTTGGTTTTCGTGATCGGCGGTTTGAGCATAGGTGTCTTTGCCGCAACCTCCATAAGCGGCGTAGAAAGAAAAGATATTATAGCCTTTAAAATAACGTCGATACGGTCTAAAATTTTTTTCAAGCCGTTCTGTTCTCGCAAAAACGGATCGTCGCTTCTTTCGTCGTGTAAACAGATGCTTAAGGTAACCTTTTGCTTTGGCAAAAGAGCCTCTTTATCTATTTTTAAAACTCCGTCGTATTTATTGCAAAGCTCCAATATCTTGCTGTATCTTAAAGATACAAAATCTCTGAGATAAGAAAGGAGCATATACAAAAATCTGTTTTCATAAACGGCATAATCGTTAAGTCTTTCTACCGTATAAAGTTTATCGGGAATAAAGTCATCTGTATTATCCGTTTTTCCTATAAGGTTAGAGTGTTTTGCAAGATGCTTTACGGTTTCCGTAGAAACGTGTTTAACCTTTTCCACAGGTAACACTTCACCGTTTGAATATATAAACTGACGCTCTTCCTTTATCGCCTTTTCAATAAATTCAAGACCGAGTTCTATTTCGTTTATCCATTCTTCGTCTATTGTGCAAATTGCGCGCGTTATTACGATCTTTTCGTTTTCCGTTCCCGCTTTGGCGAGTTGATTTCGAAAATTGTTACAATCGCGGTTTTGCTCTGTTACCGCGCGATACGCGAGCAAGGCGCGGTAATAACTATCTAATTGATTCATAAAATCATTCCTTTTTATGTTTTATGCGTTTCTCTGGAGTCTTGCGATGTGCGCCTTGCAAAGAGGCATGCTGTCGCTGCCGAAAAGCTCGTCTATATAAGCGAGCAAGCCCTCTGCGGCATTTCTGAGATAAATGGGGTTCTGCGTTTCCAGTTTGCGTATAACCTTTTTGGAAAGAATATCGTCGAGCGCATCGAGTTCCCTCCCCCCACAGCTTACGTATACCGGTATATACGTCTTTATCTGCTTCATAATACGGTTACCGAACGTTATATGGAAATGCTTTATAAGGTATTTATCCAGCTCGTCAAGCCTATTTATATTTCTGCGGCTTATGCCGTGCTCGCTCTGTGCC
>JAFTLJ010000068.1 GCA_017456005.1 Clostridia bacterium
TGAGAATTCTATTATGTACTATATGAATCTCTTGAAGAAAGAAACGGACGATGAAAACTGTTATCCGATTGTTGTTTGCTCTCCGATTGTAAAGAAACGTGAATTCAAACAACGAATTCGCAAAGGTATCATAAAAAAGAAACTACAAAACAAACTATCTAATAAATGCATTGAGGAACTTAATCAAAATACTCGGTTCGTCGGTCTGCTTGATATGGTAAACAGTATCCAAGAATAGTTTTTACTTCGCCCCGCCTCGTGCGGGGCTTTTCTTTGCTTTCTGCATATCAAAAAGCCACCACGAAAAAACGTGGTGGCTAATTTCATTTTACCGCTAATTTTGCAGATGCTCGAAGGTTCGCTTTTTCTTTATCCTCTCTTTTTTGCTATCTCGTTCTGATATATTATCTCTGTGGCAAAGCCGAGCTTTGTTATCACGTTTTCTTTCGTCGGGAAACAGTAGAAAGAGTCGTTTTCCGTAGAAATATCCACACAATCGAAGGGTTTTATGTGCGGGAAATCATATTCCACGTGCAGGCTGTTCGTCTGCAGCGGCGCACGGTGTATAAGGTAATCCTCGCCGCGGTAATGCCCCGCGAGCACAAAGCCGTTTTCGGGGGCGTGCGTGAGCTTTGCTTTTCCGAGCGGCTCGAACTTCCAGCAGCGAGGCATAGAGTATACGTCCACCTCGTCGCAAAAGCTGTATTCACCTCGCTCTATCTGCGCGCGCACCTGCTCGCGTTCCCACGCGAACCAATCGGGAACGTGCGAAAATTCCGTTTCGCCATCGCGCGCTTCAAGCTCCCCATCCTCGCGGAGAAACCAACGTTTGCCGCAAGCCGTGCAGAAAATTTCCGTTCCGCTCGATGCCATCTTGTGCTCCGTTCCGCAATGCGGACATTGGTAGAGGATTTTGTGCATTCCCTCTGCGCGGAAGCTTTCCGTTATTTTTATGCCGTTTTCTTTTTGGTATTTATAATCGTTGTAGGAAAGAGCCTTGCGTATGGCAGCGTTTATTTCCTCCACGCTCATATTCTCTATTTCCTCGGGAGTGAGTATTTTTGTCATCGTGGTGTGAAGCGGAACTTTGCGCTTATGGCGGAAATTCCAAAACGGCGCGTGAAGGTAGTTTCCCCTGTGCACAACCGCCACAACAGGCACTTTGTTGCGCTTTACGAGCATACCCACGGAATCGGGAATGTAAGATTCTACGCCGCATGGCGCATAGCGTGCCTCGGGGTACATACAAAGCATGTCCCCGCGAGAAAGCACCTTCTTTATAGATTTTATAAGGTGAAGATCCATTGTGAATTTGCGCGTGCATATTGCGCCAATCAGCTCCATAAGCCACGGGCGCATATAGTATCCGTCTATGTTTACCACATTGTTTACTCTGTGCGGTGTAGTGCCGAGCGCAGTAAGCTCGAAATCCACAAACGACATATGGTTGCTGAGTATCATATACGGCGGCTTCAAGCCCTCCATATTTATTTTCTCCACCTTATGCTTTTTGAACATAAGCATTATTTTTGAAAGAAGCCAGATAAGCCAAACGATAAACATCGGCTGGCGGATGGGGTATTTCGCGGTTTTGTAACGTTTTGGGTTTTTGTAGTTGACATCTTTCGTCATTCGTTCACACCTCATACTATTTTTATTCATATTTTGTTCAAAATCAATACAAAATTCATTTTACTATATTATTTGTAAAAAATCAATAAAAAAGTTGCTTTTTTTTGCAGCTTATGATAAAATACTCGCGAGGTGATATTACTTTATGGAATTTGGGCAAATAATTTTAATTATAATCGCAGCTTTGGCTCTTATCGCGCTAATTATGCTCATAACAGCTTACGTTTGCTTCAGAATGTGCTTCTACGTTTCCGAAAAGGAGCGCCGCGCATACCGTGAAGACCCATACCCTTTGCCCGTGGGCGAAATTTACGAGCCGTACCGTGATTTTTTGATAGAATGGATAGATAAGCTCGAAAGCCTGCCCCACGACGATGTGGAGATAAAATCATTCGATGGGCTTACCCTGCGCGGAAAATATTATGAATATGCGCCGGATGCGCCTATGGAAATTCTTTTCCACGGATACCGCGGCAGCGCCAAGCGCGACCTTTGCGGCGGTGTGGCGCGTTGCTTCCGCCTGGGGCACAGCGTACTTATAGTGGACCACCGCGCAAGCGGCGAAAGCGAAGGCAATGTTATAACCTTCGGGGCATACGAAAGCCGCGATGCTGTGGAATGGGCGAAATACGCCGCGGCGCGCTTCGGCAAAGAGAGAAAAATAATAATAGGCGGGGTTTCTATGGGCGGTGCCACGGTTATGCTTACCGCGGCAAAGGAGCTGCCTGAAAACGTCATAGGCGGCGTAGCAGACTGCGGCTACACCTCCGCAGAAGAAATAATTAAAAAGGTTATCCGCGAAATGAAGCTCCCCCCTGCGGTGTTCTACCCCTTTGTAAAGCTTGGTGCAAGGCTTTTCGGGCATTTCGATATAAATGAGGCTTCGCCCATTGAAGCAATGAAAAAGTGCAAAATACCCATTATATTCCTGCACGGTGACAAGGACGATTTCGTGCCACACGAAATGAGCGTGAAAGCATACGAAGCGTGCATATGCGAAAAACGCATGGTAACTATAGAGGGTGCCGGGCACGGCACGGCATACACGCACAATAAAGAGCTTTACCTTTCCTCGCTCGACAGTTTCTTCAAACCTTATCTTTAAAACGCAAAAACGGCTTCCTTTTATGGAAGCCGTTTTTTACGTTTTATTCAACTTCAAAGAATGCCTTTATAGCAAGATGTGTCATATAAACGTCCAGCTTGGAAACAAGCTCATAGGGGGAGTGCATGGAAAGCACGGGAACACCGAGGTCTATAACGTCCACGTTTTTGGAGGCAATGTATTTTGCAACAGTGCCGCCGCCGCCCGCATCAACCTTGCCGAGCTCGCCTGTCTGCCAGATAACGCCCGCTTCATCGAGGAAGCCCCTTACGTATCCGCAGAATTCCGCGCTTGCGTCGTTAGAACCGGATTTACCGCGTGCGCCCGTGTACTTCGTTATAACAACGCCGCCGTTTACGTAGCAGGAGTTCATTTTTTCCATAGGTTCGGGGAAGTTGGGGTCAAACGCCGCGTTAACGTCGGAGGAAAGGCACTTGGAGTTTGCGCGCACAACAGCATCGGAAACGCCAAAGCTTTTAGCAAGCTCTGCGATGATGTCGAAGTAAACCGCACTCTGCATACCGGTATTACCCTCGGAGCCTATCTCTTCCTTATCGGCAAGCACAGCCATTATTGTGTGCTTGGGTGCTTCAACTTCCGTAAGTGCTGTGAGCGAGGGGTAAGCGCATACTCTGTCGTCGTGGCCGTAGGAGGCGATAAGGCTTCTGTCGAGGCCAACGTCGCGTGCCGTGAAGGCAGGAACGGCAGAAAGCTCTGCAGAAAGAAAATCTGACTCTACAATGCCGTATTTATCGTTGAGAAGCTTCATAACATGAAGCTTAACCGCATCTTTTTCTGCTTTGTCGCCGTAGGGACGCGAACCGGAAATAAGGTTGAGCTGTTCGCCGCCTATACCCTCGGAAAGTGTTTTGCTCATCTGCTTGGAAGCGAGGTGAGGAAGAAGGTCGCTTATATAGAACACGGGGTCTTTCGGGTCTTCGCCTATGCAAACGTCGACCGTTTCGCCGTTTTTCTTTGTTACTGCGCCGTGGAGAGCAAGAGGAATTGCTGTCCACTGATATTTTTTGATACCGCCGTAGTAATGTGTTTTGAGGTAGCCGATTCCCTCGGATTCATAGAGAGGGTGCTGTTTGAGGTCTATACGCGGGCTGTCTATGTGGGAAGCCGTGAAGTATACACCGTTTTCTATGCTTTCCGTGCCCACAACGAACGCCACAAAGGATTTTGCGCGGTTGTTGTAGTAGTATTTTTCGCCTGCGGCGACCTTCATGCCGAGCTTGTAAGGCTTAAAGCCATCTTTTTCGAGCATTTTTACAGCTTCGTAAACACATTCGCGCTCTGTTTTGCCGTTATCCAGGAACTGCATATAGCCTTCTGCATACTCGTAAGCAGCTTCTATCTTCTCTGTTGTCATTTCCGCGAAAATATCCTTCTTTTCCGCAAGAAGTGATTTTTTGAGTTCTTCGAGCTCGTTCACTTCGGTTTCTTCGATGTTCATTTCTTTTTCTTCCATTTTCGTTTTCCTTTCTTTATATAATATCTTTTCAATTTGCGTTTGTAAATATATTTCCAAGGTATTCCTTGTAATATTCATAGTTTCCCATAACCTTTTTTACGTAGTTTCGCGTTTCCTCGCGCGGGATCTTGTCCGCTATTAGCACACCGTTTTGCGAAAGCCCCTCTGTGGCAAGCCAAACACGTGCGTTGCCACAGCCGCCGTTGTATGCCGCCGCTACGTTTGTCATACTGCCACCCAGCTTGCGCGAGGGCGCGTAGAGCCAGTGCAGGTAGCACATGCCGCATTTTACGGCAAATTCAGGGTCCTTTAAAAGGTACGAAAAGGACTTGTCTGTTTTTAAAATCGGTTTAATATCGCCGTTGTACGTATCCTCAAGTATTTGCATAAGCCCGTAGGCATTAGATTTCGAAACAGCGCCAACCACAAAATCGCTTTCCGCCTTTATAATAGCCATAACGAAAATGGGGTCTACGTCCGTATAGGTTTCGTGGTAGCGGAGCGCCCAGGCATAGCACGCAAGCTCGTTTACAAGCGTTCTGCCCTTTTCGTCCTTGCGTGTAAGCCACTTTACGTTTACACCGTATTTTTCAAGCGTCGGTTCCTCCACAGCTTTCAGCTTATCCTTACCGTAAATATCGTTGTACCTTTCAAAATAGTACATCACGCGCAAAACATAGGTGCGCGTTTCCTCGTAGGGAATGTTATCTACTATAAGCTCCCTGCCGTTTTTGGAATATTTCTTGTCTTTAAGCCAAGAGCGCACCGTGCCTATGCCTGTATTGTACATAGCAAGCGCGGTTTCTATATCTCCGCAGTAATCATAGAGGTATGAGAAGTAATATGCCCCGCTACGCACATTCAGCATATAGTTTTTCAGCGCTTCGGCGGCACTTTTCTGTATGCCGAGCTTAGGTTTTATATCCTCTTCAAAGGTTTTGGGCATTATTTGCATAAGCCCTACTGCCCCTGCGCGCGAAACCGCATCTGCCCTGAAGTCGCTTTCCGCTTTTATAATGGCATACAGCAGGTTTTCGGATATGCCAAACTCCAGCGAGGCTAGCTCCACGGCATCGGCATATCGCTTTGGGTATTCTGCTTTGTCTGCTTCGTTCTGAACCCTATCCGTACCAAAAGCGGCAACCAAAACAGCAACGAGCAGCACAAGCGCCACAATTTCCGTACCCAAAAAGAAAGAGGAGCGTTTTTTCTTCTTCATCATTTATTTCCCTTTGCAAGTTTTTCCGTAATGGAAAGCACGCGCGCGGCAAGCGTTTCGCTATCCTCATCATTGAGAATAATATACGTGCAGTTCGCGCGCAAGAATGCATCGTCCTTCTGCTTTTCAAAACGTTTTCGCGCCATATCCTCGGTTATGCCGTCGCGTGCACAAAGGCGAGCTATACGCACCGCCATAGGCGCTATGACGCCCACGGTCACATCGCATATTTTATCGAGCCCGCTTTCAAAAAGCAATGGCGCGTCTATTATAACGCTTCTGCCAAATTCAGTCGCGTGCGCTATTTCCGCATGAACCTTCGCTATAATAATGGGGTGGCTTATGGCGTTGAGCTTCTCCACATTGCCACTTATGGCGTTTTTTCCGAAGAGCATTTGCCCAAGCGCCTTGCGGTTAACACGCTTCCTACCGCCGCTAAAGTGTATGGCTTCCGCCCCAAAAGCACGTTCTATCTGTGCCACGTATTCTTTATCCGTATCCAGCGTGCGCGAAATGCCGTCGCAATCTATTATATAGAAGCCCGACATTTCCAAAAATTTTGCCACGGTGCTTTTTCCCGCGCCGCTTTCGCCCGTAAGTCCTATAATCATATTTATGTTCCTTATATTTCAATTATGTTAAAACCGGAAGCCTTCAGCATGCGGTTGTAAATCGCGAGCCCAACGCCGCGCGTGTCGGATGCCGTGGCATAGATTTCGGGAGCATCTGTTTTATCAAATTTGCGAAGAATATCGAAAAGGCGTTTGGCGTGCTCCTCGTCATCGGCCTTTTTGCCGAAGTAGAAGACGTTTTTGCCTATTATATCCTCCTTGTACTCATCAAAGCAGATAACACCCGTTCTGGGCTCTCTATCTAGCTTTCCGCAAAGGAATTTTTTCACTCTGCCGTCAAAATCCGCATTTCCTGCATCTTTAATCAAAAAAACAGTTGCCACAGGTGCATAATGCCGGTATTTCATCCCCGGCGCAAGGGGGGCGGCGCCGCTTTCGTTCTTTTTGGTAATGCCTGCATCGAGCGTCACGCTCTCAAAAACTTCGGCGAGCATTTCGCAGGTTATACCGCCCGGGCGAAGCACGGTTACACCGCCTTCGCGCGGGAGCACTATCGTGGATTCAAGCCCTATTTCCGCTTCGCCGCCGTCTATAATGGCGTCTATCTTGCCCGAGAGGTCGTCTATAACGTGCTCTGCCGCCGTGGGGCTGGGTCTGCCCGAGGTATTTGCGCTTGGCGCCGCTACGGGCACGCCTGCCTCCGCAATAAGTGCGCGAGCCACAGCGTTTGCAGGGCAACGCACCGCTACCGTGGCAAGCCCCCCCGTTACGCTCGCAGGGATATTATCCTTTTTCGGCAAAATAACCGTTATGGGTCCCGGCATAAACGCTTCCGCTATTTTATAGTACGCTTCGTTCGTTATGCAGTATTTCTCCGCGTCCTCCGGCTTTGCTATGTGTATTATAAGTGGGTTATCGCTCGGCCTGCCCTTCGCGGCATAAATTTTTTTCGCCGCATCGGCATCCAGCGCATTGCCGCCGAGGCCATAGACAGTTTCCGTGGGGAATGCCACGAGTCCGCCGCGGCAGAGAATCTCGGCGCACGCGCGCACCTGCTCGCCAAGCGAGCGCGAGAAATCTATTTTTATTATATCAGTTTGCATTTTCTGCACTTCCCTTTAGTTTTTCGGCTGTATCCGCAGCCATCAGCGCCAGAAGCATTTCCTCTATGTCGCCATCTAAAAATCCGTCGAAATTGTGTGTGGTAAAGCCTATTCTGTGGTCGGTCACGCGGTTCTGCGGAAAATTGTAGGTGCGTATTTTCTGGCTTCTGTCGCCCGTGCCCACCTGGCTTTTGCGCTCGGAGGCTATGGCGTTATCCTGCTTTGTTTTCTCTATATCATAGAGCTTTGCGCGCAGCATCTTCATCGCCTTATCGCGGTTTTTATGCTGGCTGCGCTCTTCCTGGCATTCCACCACGATGCCGCTGGGCTTGTGAAGAATGCGAATGGCGCTTTCCGTTTTGTTTACGTGCTGTCCGCCCGCGCCGCTGGATTTGCACGTTTCCACCTGCAAGTCCTCGGGGCGTATCTCTATTTCTATATCCTCCACCTCGGGCAGCACCGCTACCGTCACCGTAGAGGTGTGTATTCTGCCCTGCGTTTCTGTTTCAGGTACGCGCTGTACTCGGTGAACACCGCTTTCGAACTTCAGCTTTGAATATGCACCCTCCGCCGTCACCATAAAGGAAATTTCACGGTAACCGCCCAGCTCCGTTTCGCCCGCGCTCATAAGCTCTGTGCGCCAGCCGACACTTTCGGCATACATAGAGTACATGCGGTAAAGCGTAGCCGCAAAAAGCGCCGCCTCATCACCGCCCGCACCGGCGCGAATCTCCATAATTACGTTTTTATCGTCGTTGGGGTCGCGCGGCAAAAGCAGTATCTGCAGCTCCTCTGCGAGCATGGCTTTCTTTTCCTTCTGCACAGCAATTTCGTCTATGATCATCTTTTTCATTTCGGCATCGTCTGCCTCGTCGAGCATCATCTCGGCGTCCTCTTCCTCTGTGCACGCTCTTTTATATTCGCGGTATTTTTCCACGATGGGAGAGAGCTTTTTGTGCTCCTTCATGAGCTCGCGGAACTTTTCCTGGTCATTTATAGTTTCAGGGAGAGCAAGTGCTTCTTCCGTTTTTTCAAATTTTGCTTCTATTTGTGCAAGCTTGTTCAGCATAAATATCTCCATAAAATATTTTATCAAAGATATTGTAACACAAAATTCTGAAAAAGTCTATACGTTTAGCATTTAATTCCATAGCAGGTGTGCACAATTTTACGATAAAAAACGCCTTTTTGCGCAAAACACACAAAATATTCAAAAAAATTTTTATTTATGACACTTTAGAAAACAAGAGAAAACGAGAGAAAACGAGAGAAAACAAGAGCTTTCAAAATTGTAAATTAAATTTCTTCAAAAAGTTTTCAAAAATGTATTGACAAGTTGCAAAATGCGTGTTATAATCTTTGTCGTTGTAAACAAGAGGAATGCCTAAATTCAAGCGAAGGCATCCTGAAGATAAATAATATGGAGGATCAAACAATGTCCACTTTTATGGCTAAAACTGAAACTCTCGAACGTAAGTGGTATGTAATCGACGCAACAGATAAGCCCCTCGGCAAAGTTGCAGTTGCTGCCGCTGACATTCTCAGAGGTAAACATCGCCCCGAATTCACACCCCACGTTGACTGCGGCGAATATGTAATCGTCGTAAACGCTTCCAAAGCAGTTCTCACAGGTAAGAAGCTCGAACAGAAATTCTACTATCGTCACTCCGGTTACATCGGCGGTCTCAAAGCTGTAAGCTACAAAGAGCTCATGGCAACAAAACCCGAGCTCGCTATGGAACTTGCCGTTAAAGGTATGCTTCCCCACAACCACATCGGTGACAAATCTCTCACACGTCTCAAAGTTTATGCAGGCGCTGAACACAATCAGCAGGCACAGCAGCCCACAGCAGTTGTTGTTGACTGAGAAAGGAAGTAATTGAAGATGACATACACAAGTGCAAAACCTTACTTCTATGGTACAGGTAGAAGAAAAAAATCTGTAGCTCGTGTTCGCGTATACCCCGGCACAGGCGCTATCACAATCAATGGCCGCGATGTTGATGATTACTTCGGCCTCGAAACACTCAAGCTCATCGTAAACCAGCCTTTCGCTGTTACAGAAACAATGGGCAAATTCGATATCGTTTGCACAGCTCAGGGCGGCGGTATCTCCGGCCAGGCAGGCGCTATCCGTCACGGTGTTGCTCGTGCGCTCGTTAAAGCTGACGAAACATACAAACCCGCTCTCAAAAAAGCAGGTCTTCTCACACGTGACCCCAGAATGAAAGAAAGAAAGAAATACGGTCTCAAAGCCGCTCGTCGTGCACCCCAGTTCTCCAAGAGATAATTGGTTTACCGAATTTTTTCAAATACTTTTCAAAAATTACAGCACTCACTTTTGTGGGTGCTGTTTTTTGTGGGAGGGCGGTTCAATTTGTAAAAACTCTGCCGTCCTATTTACTTTTTGCCGTTTTTATGGTATAATCTAACTAATCGATAAA
>JAFTLJ010000069.1 GCA_017456005.1 Clostridia bacterium
AGTGATATTGTTCGGCTTCGCCTCACAGTGATATTTTATTCGCCCCTTTAACTTGCGAAGCAAATATCACTCGGCGCAAGCCGAATACCACTGCGAAGCAATAGAACTCGCCCAAGGCGAATAAAACTGCCCAACTTCCTTATGAGAAGTTGGGCAACGTCGGGTTTTTCTTTTAGTCTTCAAAATCAAATTCGTCGCTGTGGTTTTCCTTGAAAATTTCAAAAACCTCGTCGAGCGTATCGTAATCGTCGGAGGGCACGAGCGTTTCTTCGCCGTTTTCGCCATATTCAACGCCTACGATAATAACGGAATCCGCCTCCTCGCCGTCTATAGCGGCAAGCACAGCGTAATCTTCGCCATTGTATTCTATAACGTCGAGAACCTCAAAACGAACTTTTGTGCCTTCTTCGTCCACGAGTGTTACGATATTGTCCATTTCGTTCATTGTATTATCTCCTCAAATATTAAGTATTATCTTTTTTATTATATCTCCGTTTATATAACGTGTCAATGCATACTCAAAAAATATTCTCAAAAAAAGTTTTATTTTTTCAAAAAAACTATTGACAAATAATTTTTTCGTGGTATAATATCGTAGCATGCAAGCGGAAGCGTACTGTTTTTGAAACAAAAACCAATGCGCTTTGCAGCTGTTTATATAAAGCTTGGCTGCGGCAGCGGTCTTGCGACATAGAAAATTCCACGGGAGCATCTTAAGGGCTTCCGTTTTTTTAATGCAAAAATCACCGCAAACTCGTTTTGCGGTGATTTTTCTTTTTCACTCAAATTCCTTGCAGAATCTGCCGTTTTCCATTATTTTAACAGATTTGCCGTTTTCAAATCCTGTGATGGAAAGGTCATCTGCGCCTATCATAAAATCGACGTGTATATAGCTTTCGTTTATACCCAAAGCGCGGCACTGCTCCAGCGTGAGGTTTTCGTAGCCGTCCACAGTGTCTATATAGCCGTCGCCAAGCGCCACATGGCAGCTCGCGTTTTCATCGAAAAGCGTATCGAGGAACAGTATGCCCTGCTCCGCTATGGCGTTGCCCTGCGGCACAAACGCAAGCTCGCCCAGGCGGCGCGCGCCTGCATCTGTTTCCAGCATAGCTTTAAGCAGCTCGTATCCGCGCTCCGCACGAAAATCGGCCACTTCACCTTCGCGGAAGGTGAGCGAAAAACCGTCTATAATATCCCCGTTATAGGAAAGCGGCATTGTGGCAACAAGCGTGCCCTCTGCCTTGCCTGCCATCGGGCTTATAAATATCTCCTCCGTGGGCAGGTTCGGGTTAAAATATTTCCCCGTTTTCGTATATTCACCACCGCCGCAAAAATGCGTTTCGGGTATGAGCCAAACGCGGAAATCCGTGCCGTTTGCGCTCTTGTATTTAAGGTATTCGAACTTGTGGCGGTTTAAGCTCTCGCACCTTTTGCGGAAGACCTCGTCGTGTATGCGCCAAGCCTCTACGGCATCGCCGCCCTGCGTTACCATAACGCTCGCAAGGATAGCGGCAAGCAGCTTTTCAAAAGCCTCGTCCGCACCCATATCGGGAAAGACCTCCGCAGCCCAAGCGCGCGAGGGGTACGCCGCCACGCACCATTTTTCATAGCCCTCGGAAGCCTCTATATACTTTTTGAATTTCTTATATTTCTGTTTGCGCACGGCATCGTACTTTGCGCGGTCTATGCCGGCAAGCGCCGTGGGCGCAGAGCTGTCTATGTGTATGCGCGTGGGGCATTTTTGCGCTCTTTCGCGCATTTTCGCCGTTTCCCACGGGCGAATATCCTTCAGCGAGGCAAGCGTGCGGTGGGTGTAGTTAAGCTTTGTAAGCGCATCGCTACCCCATTCCACGCGCACGTCGGAAGCCCCCGCGAGGTAACATTCCTCTGCAAGAAGCGCCGTAAACTCGTTAATTTCCACGTCGCTGTGGATAACCACGCTTTCGCCGCGCTCTATATTCGCGCCGACACGGGCGATAAGCTCTGCATATTTTTTTACGAGCTCGTTATTCACAAAAATCAATCCTTTTTCTGCTTTTTGGGCACGTTTATAACGTTGCCTTTTTCGTCAACAAAGGTCGTGTTTTCGAGCTGAAGCCCAAAATTGCGGCGGAATGCGGCGCGGAATTCATCGCGCAACCTTGCCTGCTCCGCTTTTTCTTCTTCCGTCAGCCCTACCGTTTTGGATTTGCGGGAAAGCTCGTTTATTCTGTCTGTAAGCGCGCTCATTCTTATTCCTCAACGATGGTAACGGATTTCATTTTCTGCTCGCGCAGGGGTTTATCCGCAAAGTTTGTGCGGACCATTGCGATCTCATCGAGAACGTCGAAGCCCTCTGTCATTTTACCGAATGCGGCATACTGACCGTCGAGGTGGGGGGCATCTGCATGCATAATGAAGAACTGGGAGCCTGCGGAGTTGGGGTCGTATGCGCGCGCCATAGAGATAACGCCGCGTGTGTGCTTAAGGTCGTTGGGCACGCCGTTTGCCGCAAATTCGCCCTTTATCGTGTGACCGGGGCCGCCCATACCTGTGCCCGTGGGGTCGCCGCCCTGAATCATAAAGCCTGCTATTACACGGTGGAATATAATGCCGTTATAGAAGCCCTTTTTTGCAAGGTCTGCGAAGTTTTTTACAGAGATAGGTGCTTTTTCGGGGTAAAGCTCGAGTGTCATTTTACCGCCGTTTTCCATTTCGATTATAGCTTTCATTTTTAAATACCATCCTTTTTTACAAAGTGTTTTCTATTATTGTACCATCTTCCGCGCAAAATTACAATCCTTTTTTATCACGGTGAACACAAAAATATACGCGCAAAACAAAAGAAGCGCGAAATTTACGCCGCTGTAGAAGAAAATATACACGGCAAGCACCCACGCGGCAAAAAGGCTGGCATAGGAAAGCGCACGGCAAACGCACGCCCCCGTGCGCTCGCCGAATAAAAAGGCAAATGCGGCAAATATTATCCGTCCGCCGTCGAACCCCTCGAAAGGCAAAAGGTTTATAAGCCCCAGAAAAAGCGAAAACGAAAAAGCCTCGCCGCCGAAAGCGCCGCCGCAAAAATGACCGAGCGCGGCAAAGGCAAAGCTCGCCAGCGGCCCTGCGGCGGCTACAAACAGCTCCTCGCCATAAGTTTTCGGCGCGGAAAAGCCGAGGCTTATGCCGAATGCCGTAATGCGCACACGCTCCACTCTGCCACAGCACAGCTTCATTGCCGCAAGGTGCGAAAGCTCGTGCGCAAGCACAGAGCATATAACGGCCGTGCGTGCCGCACTTTCCCAAGAAAAAAAGAGCAGAAAAAGCCCTGCCGGCGCAAAAGGCTCTATGTAAAAGGAAATCTTTCTCACATCTCCCCGCCCCCATTCTGCGCTCTGCATTCTTCACTCTGCACTATATTCTTCACTATCACCACGGCTATGGGCATAAAAACAAGCCCCACCGCACCGAAAAAACGGTAGCCGAGGTAAACAGCTATAAGGTTTACAAGCGGATGCACGCCGAGCTCGCCGCCCATTATTTTCGGCTCTGCCACCTGGCGCGCAAGAGACGCCGCCCCCCACAAAACGCACAAGCCTATACCAAGCCGAAGATCGCCGGCAGAAAAAGCGTAAACCGCATAAGGCAAAAGCACAGCGCCGCTGCCCAAAGCGGGCAGAGCGTCCACAAACGCCGCCAAAACGGCAAAAAGGCAAGCATACTCCACACCTAAAAGCAAAAATCCGCAGGTAAAGATGACATACATCATAAGAAAGAGCAAAAACACGGCGCGCAAATATTTTGCCGCCGCGCGAAAAGCCGCCCCGGGCACGTGAAAAAGCGGCGAAAAAGAGGAACGCGCCGTTTTCTTTGCCGCAAAAGTGCGCAGTTTATCGTAATCCAGGCAAAAATAAACACAGGAAATAAGCGTAGCGGTAAGGAAGAAAATTATTTTCGGCACACCTGCAAACACCGCGCCGAGAAAAGCGGGTATCTTTGTGGTAAGCGCGGAAATAAGGCTCTTCGCCCCCTCGGTAAGCACGGCGGAAAAGCCGCCACCCCACACGCTCGGCGGTAAAAAGCGCGAAAAAAGCGCCTCTGCCCTCTCGGCAAAAGCCGCCGCGTGGGAAAGCAGCTCTTCGCGCGCGCCCGCGATACCGCGCACAAGCTCCGAAAGCTCGAAAACAAGCTTATACGTCGCAAGCCCGAGCGCAAGCGCCGCAAAAGCAAAAAACGCAAGCCCCAAAATAAGCGAAAACACGCGCTTGCTGCCGCCCGTGCGGCGCGCCAAAAGCTCCGCATTTTTCTGCACGGATGCGGCAAGAAAAAAAGCAAGCGCAAAGGGCAACACCGCAGGAAGAGCGTACTCAAAGAAAAAATACGTTCCGAAAACGGCAATAAGTATATAAAAAGCAAGATACAGCGCCTTTTTGTGCGCCTCTTTCGGCAGAAAATCCACACGTTCACCCCCTCGCCTACATAATATATGTAAAAGCCGCGCTTTATATGCGAAGCACTGCGGCTGAATTTATTGCAAGGGGTGATCTTTTGGAAATATACACCGTTAAACGCGGCGACACGCTATATGCTGTTTCGCGCAAGTTTGGCGTCGGCGCAGGGCTTCTGGCTATATGGAACGCTTTGCCCGTGCCATACACGCTCGTGCCGGGCCAAAGCCTGCTTATTTTAACACCGAGCACCGTATACACCGTGCGCGAAAGCGACACGTACGACACCATTTCTGCCCGAACGGGCGTGGCAAAACGCAAAATCTTCGCAAACAATCCGCAGACATACGGCGGCTCGGCTCCACTTTACGCAGGGCAGACGCTCGTGCTCGCCTTTGCGGAAGAGCCGAGCTATTCCGCCGCATTCACCGGATACGCCTACCCTTTTATAGAAAACAAAATACTTCGCTATGCCGTGCCGTATCTTTCTGCGCTCATACCCTTTACCTACGGCTTTACGCCCGCGGGCGAACTTATACAGCTCGACGACACGGCGCTTATATCCGCGGCAAAAAGCGTGGGCACCGCCGCGCTCATGCACCTTTCCACCCTTACGGAAAACGGCAGTTTTTCCGCAGAGAGGGCGGCGGCGCTTTTTCGCTCCCCTGCCGCCATGGATACGCTGGCGCGCGGCGTGCTCGCCGAAATAGAGGAAAAGGGATATGCCGGGCTGGATATAGATTTTGAGTTTATACCGCCCGAAACGGCGCTTGACTATGCAGATTTTATAGCGCGGCTGCGCGCGCTTCTTTCGCCGCGCGGCTACAAGGTTATCGCCGCGCTCGCCCCGAAAACGAGCCGTGAGCAAAAAGGCGTGCTCTACGAGGGGCATGATTACGCCGCCGTGGGCGCGGCGGCAGACTACGTTCTGCTTATGACCTATGAATGGGGCTACACATACGGGCCGCCCATGGCTGTTGCCCCCATACCCGCCGTGCGCAGAGTGCTGGACTATGCCGTGCGCGAAATTCCGCGCGAAAAGATCTATATGGGGCTTCCCAACTACGGCTACGATTGGATACTGCCATATAAGCAGGGCTACTCGCGCGCGACATCTATCGGAAACGACGAGGCCGTGGATATAGCACGCCGCTTCGGCGAGGAAATAAAATTCGACGAAACGGCAAAAACGCCGTATTTTTCCTATTATAACGAGGGTGAACAGCACGAAGTGTGGTTCGAGGACGCACGCAGTATGCAGGCAAAATTCGCGCTTATACGCGAATACGGCTTTGCAGGCGGCGGTTATTGGAACGTTATGCGCCAATTTAACCAAGGATTTCTGCTTCAGAGCGCGATATTTGATACAATTTTGCCATATTGACACATTCGCATAATTGTGCTATACTTATGAAATACGGAAGGTTAAACACAACATTTTGTATTTTTCATTCCGAACAATAGCGTACCCCGGCAAAAGCCTTTAAAAAATAATTGGACAAAAAAATCGGCTGTTTTTTAGAGTCGATTTTTTTGCGCAAATAAACCGCCTTTGCCCACAACAAATCACTTGACATCTACTCTGTTTTATGATATAATATTGCTGTAAAAAATCTTTTAAACGGCACCGTGAGGCCGGTAAGATTGGTAGCTATATATATTTGATATTAAAAGGCTATTTCTATGTCTTGCCGCACGGTGGCAAGGCGTTTTTTTATGCCTAAAACAAGAAGGAGGATATTATGACGCTTATTCTGAAAGGCGGAAATGTTTATCAGAACGGCACTCTCTGCCCCCTCGACATTTTGGTTGAAGATTCCATCATAAAAGAAATAGCAGAAAATATCGACGACAACGGCGCGGAAATCATTGATGTTCGCGGTCTTGCCGTCTTTCCCGGTTTTTCAGATGTTCACGTACATCTAAGAGAACCGGGTTTTTTATCGAAAGAAACGATAAAAAGCGGCACGCTCGCGGCGGCTCGCGGCGGCTATGCCAACGTATGCTCCATGCCGAATCTTAACCCCTGCCCCGACACACTCGAGCACCTGAAGGTACAGCTCGACGCCATAGAAAAAGACGCGCTCGTAAACGTAATACCCTACGGCACGATAACCGTGGGCGAAAAGGGCGAAGAGCTTGCCGAAATGGACGCTATGGCACCCTATATCGCGGCGTTTTCCGACGACGGCAGAGGCGTGCAATCGAACGAAATGATGCTGGCCGCCATGAAAAAAGCAAAGGCGCTCGGCAAGCTTATCGCCGCACACTGCGAGGACAACACGCTCCTGCGCGGCGGCTATATTCACGACGGCGAATATGCGGCGGCACACGGCCACAGAGGTATTTGCTCCGAAAGCGAATGGGCACAGGTGGCACGCGACCTGGAGCTTGTGCGCCAAACCGGCGTTGCCTACCACGTTTGCCACATTTCCACCAAAGAAACCGTGGAGCTTATAAGAAATGCAAAAAAAGAGGGGCTTGACGTAACTTGCGAAACAGGCCCGCACTACCTTACCATGACAGACGCCGACCTGCAAGAGGACGGCAGATTTAAAATGAACTCGCCCATACGTTCCGCCGAGGATAGAGATGCGCTGCTCGCAGGGCTTCTCGACGGCACGATAGAGCTTATCGCCACGGACCACGCGCCCCACACGGCAGAGGAAAAAGGCAGAGGGCTCGAAAAGAGCCTTATGGGTGTGGTAGGTCTGGAAACGGCATTCCCCGTGCTATATACAGACCTTGTTAAAACAGGCAAAGCACCGCTTTCCGCTGTGGTAGACGCTATGAGCAAAGCTCCGGCAAAACGCTTCGGGCTTGAAGGCGGCGAAATAAAAGTGGGCGAAAAAGCAAACCTTTGCGTTTTCGACCTCGAAAAAGAGTATACAATAAATTCTGCGGAATTTTTATCAATGGGCAAGGCGACACCCTTTGAAGGCAAAAAAGTCTTCGGTCGCTCTAAAATGAATATTATTGGAGGTATAAAAGTATGGCAGGAAAAATGAACAAAAAACTCGTGCTTGAAAACGGCACGGAATACTTCGGCTTCGGCTTCGGCGCAGACGTAGATTCCGCTGTTTGCGAAATAGTTTTCAACACATCTATGGTGGGCTACCAGGAAGTGATCTCCGACCCCACGTATGCCGGCGCGGCTGTGGTTATGACCTACCCGCTTATAGGCAACTACGGTATTACAGACGAGGATTACGAAGCAAAAACCCCCTCAGCAGGTGCGCTTATCGTTCGTGAATACAACGATTTCCCCTCCAACTTCAGATATACAAAAACGCTTTCCGAATACCTCGAAGAAAACGGCATACCCGGTATCTACGGCATGGATACACGCGCGCTCACACGCGCCATCCGCGATGGCGGCACGTGCAAATGCATGGTGACAGATGCGGATACGCCCACGGAAAAGGCTCTCGAAATAATAAACGGCACTGAACTTTGCAAAAACCTCGTTGCCAGCGTTACTTGCGCAAAAAGATGGTATGCGCGCACGGCAAACGCAAAATATTCCGTTGTGGTTATCGACTGCGGCGTGAAGCTTTCCACGGTTCGCACGCTCAACGCTATGGGCTGCAACGTTACAATGCTCCCCGCGACGGCAACGGCAAAAGACGTGGAAATGATGCAGCCCGACGGCGTGCTTATTTCCCAGGGCCCCGGCAACCCCGAGGATGCCGCATACGTAGCAGAGCTCGTGCGCGAGCTGCGCGGCAAATACCCCATGTTTGGTATCGGCCTCGGCTGTGAGCTTATCGCCATTGCCTACGGCGCAAAAACTTCCAAAATGAAATTTGGCCACCACGGCTGCAACCACCCCGTTAAAAACCTCGCAACGGGCAAAATGGAAACGGTTGCGCAGAACTACGGCTACGCTATAGACGAAGCAAGCCTCGCGGGCACAGGACTTATCGCAACGTACAAGGATATTATAGACGGTGACGTTGCAGGTATCGCTTGCAAGGAAGATAAGGTTTTCGCCGTTATGTACGACCCCAACACAACATCCGGCCCCGACCACAGAGAAAACCTTTACGAAGAATTTATCGCTCTTATGAAGGAGGGCAAATAATATGCCGAAAAGACAAGATTTAAAGAAAATACTTGTAATAGGTTCCGGCCCGATCATCATCGGTCAGGCTGCCGAATTTGACTATGCGGGCACACAGGCGTGCCTCGCACTTAAGGAAGAGGGCTACGAAGTAATCCTCGCAAACTCCAACCCCGCTACCATCATGACAGACACGACTATAGCAGACAAGATCTATATGGAACCACTCACGCTTGAATACGTGGCAAAAATACTCCGCTACGAGCGCCCCGATGCCATAGTTCCCGGCATAGGCGGCCAAACAGGCCTTAACCTTGCTATGCAGCTGGAGAAAAAAGGCATACTTCGCGAATGCGGTGTAGAACTTCTCGGCACGAGCAGCGAATCTATCGAGCGCGCCGAAGACCGCGAAGGCTTCAAAAAGCTTTGCGAAGAGCTCGGCGAGCCCGTTCTCCCCTCTATGATAGCACACACGATAGAAGAAGGCTTGGCAGCGGCGAAGGAAATAGGCTACCCCGTAGTTTTGCGCCCCGCGTTCACACTCGGCGGCACAGGCGGCGGCTTTGCCGACAACGAAGAAGAATGCACAGAGCTTCTTAAAAACGGCCTTAAGCTCTCCCCCGTTTCCGAGGTCCTCGTTGAAAAGAGCATAAAGGGCTTCAAGGAGATCGAATACGAGGTTATGCGCGATGCGAACGACACAGCCATCGCTATCTGCAATATGGAAAACGTAGACCCCGTTGGCATCCACACGGGCGACTCCATAGTTGTATGCCCCACGCAGACGCTCACAAGCAAGGAATGCACCATGCTCAAGGAAAGCGCGCTCAAGATAATCCGCGCGCTCAAGGTTGAAGGCGGCTGCAACGTGCAGTTCGCGCTCGACCCCCACTCCTTTGAATATTACCTTATAGAGGTCAACCCCCGCGTTTCCCGTTCCTCTGCGCTCGCTTCCAAAGCCAGCGGCTACCCCATAGCAAGAGTTACGGCAAAGATCGCCGTTGGTATGACGCTCGACGAAATAAAACTCGCAACAGCACCCGCGGCCTGCGAGCCCACGCTCGACTACGTCGTTGCGAAATTCCCCCGCTTCCCGTTCGACAAATTCGCTGCGGCAAACAACAAGCTTTCCACACAGATGAAAGCCACGGGCGAGGTCATGAGCCTTGGCAGAACGGTGGAAGAATGCTTCCTCAAGGCTGTTCGTTCTCTTGAGATCGGCGTTTGCCACGTTTATATGGCTAAGTTCGATACGTATACAACAGAAGAACTTATGAAATATATCGCTATCGGTACAGACGACCGTATCTACGCTATTGCAGAGCTTATCCGCCGCGGCACCGATATAAGCCTTATCGAAAGTGCAACGAAGATCGATATGCTCTTCCTTGAAAAAATCAAGAACATCGTGGTTATGGAAAACAATGTCAAAGCCGCTTGCGGCGACCTCGAAGTGCTCCGTGATGCAAAGAAAATGGGCTTTTCCGATAAATACATCGCAAAGCTTTGGAATATGCCCGAGGTAGAGCTCTATAATATACGCAAAGCAAACGGCATTATGCCCGTTTACAAGATGATAGATACGTGCGGCGCAGAATTTGCAAGCTACGTTTCCTACTTCTATTCCACATACGAGCAGGAAAACGAATCTGCCGTTTCCGACAAAAAGAAGATCATAGTTCTCGGCTCCGGTCCTATCCGTATCGGTCAGGGCGTAGAGTTCGACTATTCCTCCGTTCACGCTATCAAAACCATAAAGGCTTCCGGCTATGAAGCTATCATTATAAACAACAACCCCGAAACGGTTTCCACAGACTACACCTGCTCCGACAAGCTCTATTTCGAGCCCCTGACGGTAGAAGACGTTATGAACATCATCGAAATGGAAAAACCCGACGGCGTTATCGCCAGCCTCGGCGGCCAGACAGCCATAAACCTCGCAGAGCCGCTTACACAGCGCGGTGTCAAGATCATCGGCACGGATGCAGAAGCGCTCGACAGAGCCGAAAACCGCGATTCCTTCGAGAAGCTGCTCGAAGAGCTCCACATTCCCCAGCCGAAGGGCAGAGCCGTTACGAAGATCGAAGACGGCGTGGCTGCTGCGGCAGAGATCGGCTACCCCGTGCTCGTTCGCCCCTCCTTCGTTCTCGGCGGCAGAGCAATGCAGATCGTAGCAAACGAAGAAATGCTGCGCAACTACCTGCGCACAGCCGTTGAAATAGACGAAGACAAGCCCGTGCTCGTAGACAAATACATTTCCGGCAAGGAAGTGGAAGTAGACGCTGTTTGCGACGGCGAAAACGTATTCGTTCCCGGTATTATGGAGCTTGTTGAAAGAACGGGCGTACACTCCGGCGACTCTATTTCCGTATACCCCTCCTTCACGCTTTCCCAGAACGTTAAAGACACTATTCTCGACTACACAAAGAAGCTCGGCCTCGGCATAGGCATCGTGGGTCTTTACAACATCCAGTTTATCGTAGACAAAGAAGACAAAGTATTCATTATAGAGGTTAACCCCCGTTCCTCCAGAACGGTTCCCTTCCTTTCCAAGTCCACGGGCTACTCTCTTGCAGATATAGGCACGCTCGCAATACTCGGCAAGAAGCTCCCCGAGCAGGGCATAACGGAAATCTACCCCGAAGAAAAGAAACGCCACTACGTTAAGGTTCCTGCGTTCTCCTTCTCCAAGCTCCGCGGCCTCGATGCATACCTTTCCCCCGAAATGAAATCCACTGGCGAAGCCATAGGCTATGACGACAGCCTCAACCGCGCGCTCTACAAAGCGCTCCAGGCCTCCGGCATGCAGGTTATGAACTACGGCACGGTATTTGCAACTATCGCAGATGCCGATAAGGAAGAAGCGCTCCCGCTTATCCGCCGCTTCTACAACATGGGCTTCAATATCGAAGCAACGGCCGGCACGGCAGAGTTCCTCAAGGACCACGGCATCCGCACGCGCGTTAAGAAGAAGATAAGCGAAGGCAGCGAGGAAATACTCGATTCCATCCGCCAGGGCTACGTAACGTACGTTATCAACACGAGAAACCTCGACGCCGCATCCGGTACACATTCCGACGGCTTCCAGATCCGCCAGTGCGCTACGGAAAACAACGTTTCCATCTTCACCTCTCTCGACACACTTAAAGTTCTCCTCGACGTACTTGAAGAGCAGACAATCTGCATCTCCATAATCAACTGAAAGGATACGAAATGACAGAAAGTATTTTTACAATCATATCTAACGAAAAAATTGCAAAAAACACTTATAAAATGGTTCTCTCGGGCACAGCGGAAGGCTGTGCCCCGGGAAAATTCGTAAATATTAAAATAGACGGACTTTTCCTCCGCCGCCCCATCTCCGTTTGCGACTATGAAGACGGCAAGCTCACGCTTGTTTACAAGGCTGTTGGCAAGGGTACGGAAGCTATGGCAAAAATGGGCGCAGGCACGCCCCTTAACGTGCTCGCATACCTCGGCAACGGCTACGACCTAACCAAAAGCGGCGAAGCACCTATGCTCATAGGCGGCGGTGTAGGCGTACCTCCTCTATATATGTGCGCGAAAAAGCTTATCGCAGAGGGCAAAAAGGTAACTGTTATCCTCGGCTTCAATACAGCAGAGGAAGTATTTTATAAAGAAGAGTTTGAAGCGCTCGGCGCGCGCGTGCTCGTTGCCACGGCAGACGGCAGCGTTGGCGTAAAAGGCTTTGTTACAAACGCTATGGAAGAAGTGGAAGGCTACAGCTACTTCTACACCTGCGGCCCCGAACCCATGCTCAAGGCGGTTTACGGCGCTACCTCTACAAGCGGCGAATTCAGCTTTGAAGAAAGAATGGGCTGCGGCTTTGGCGCGTGCGTAGGCTGCACGTGCAAAACAAAATACGGCAACAAGCGCATCTGTAAAGACGGCCCTGTGCTCGTAAAGGAGGAGATCATATGGTAAATACAAAAGTAACCCTTTCGGGTCTTGAGCTTGATAACCCCATTATTCCCGCCAGCGGCACATTCGGCTTCGGCTATGAAATGGCAGAGTTCTACGATATAAACGTGCTCGGCTCCTTCTCCTTCAAGGGTACGACGGCAGAGCCCCGCTTCGGCAACCCCACACCCAGAATTGCAGAAACCCCATGCGGCATGCTCAACGCAGTAGGCCTCCAGAACCCCGGCGTAGACAAGGTTATTGCCGAAGAACTGCCCAAAATGGAAAAGGTATTCCACAAAAAGGTTATTGCAAACGTAGGCGGCTTTTCCGTTAAGGAATACGCCGAAACCTGCGAAAAGCTCGATGCTGTAGACAGCGTAGGGCTTTTGGAAGTAAACATAAGCTGCCCCAACGTACACGGCGGCGGCATAAGCTTCGGCACAGATGCAAAAGCGGCATACGAAGTGACAAAAGCTGTTAAAGCTGTTACAAAGAAACCCGTTTATATGAAGCTTTCCCCCAACGTAACGGATATTACGGAAATCGCGCGCGCTTGCGAAGCCGCAGGTGCAGACGGTATCTCCCTTATAAACACACTTATGGGTATGCGCATAGACCTGCGCAGAAAAGCGCCCATTATAAAGAACAAAACGGGCGGTCTTTCCGGCCCCGCCATCTTCCCCATTGCCGTAAGAATGGTATACCAGGTATATGAAGCCGTTAAAATACCGCTTATCGGTATGGGCGGCGTGCAGAGCGCGGAAGACGTTATAGAGCTTATGCTCGCGGGCGCTACGGGCGTAGAAGTGGGCGCTGCAAACCTCGTTTCCCCCACGGTTTGCCGCGATATTATAAACGACCTGCCCACAGTTATGGAAAAATACAACATTACAAACCTTGCAGATATAATAGGAGGAGCACACTAATGGGAAAAGACGTAATTATCGCTTGTGACTTCGACAGCGCAGAAAAAGTTTTCGCCTTCCTCGATAAATTCACAGGCAAAAAACCCTTTGTTAAAATAGGTATGGAGCTTTACTATGCTGAAGGTCCTTCCATTGTAAAAGAGATCAAAAAAAGAGGTCACAAAATATTCCTCGACCTCAAGCTTCACGATATCCCCAACACGGTTAAAAAATCCATGGCGGTCCTTTCCCGCCTCGACGTTGATATGACAAACCTCCACGCGGCAGGCACAGGACGCATGATGGAGGCTGCTATCGAAGGTCTCACACGTGAAGACGGCACACGCCCCATGCTTATAGCCGTTACACAGCTCACGTCCACAGACGAAGAAACGATGAAAAAGGACCTTCTTATCGACAAGCCCATTGCAGACGTTGTTATGCACTACGCTCACAATGCGAAGGTTGCAGGGCTTGACGGTGTTGTTTGCTCCCCTCTTGAAGCAGGCAAGGTTCACGAAACCTGCGGCGCAGGCTTTGTGACGGTTACACCCGGCGTTCGCTTTGCAGACGGCGACATCGGCGACCAGAAGAGAGTTATGACCCCCGCAGAAGCAAAGAAGATCGGCTCCGACTACATAGTTGTGGGCAGACCTATCACAGCGGCGGCAGACCCCGTAGCGGCATACGAAAGATGCGTTGCCGAATTCGTGGACTAACCTACTTTTTCTTTCGGAGAAAAAGTAGGCAAAAAGAACTTTGCTAAAAAGTAAACAAGGAGTATAAAATGGAAAATTACAAAAGAGAGTTTATAAAATTTCTTGAAGGCGCAGGCGTGCTCAAATTCGGCGATTTCACAGCTAAAAGCGGCAGAAAGATCCCCTATTTCGTAAACGCAGGCGAAATAAAAACAGGCGAACAGATTGCAAAGCTCGGCGAATTCTACGCCGCTTGCTATAAAGATAAAATCGGCGATAAGAAAACAGTTCTCTACGGCCCCGCATACAAGGGCATCTCCATCGCTGTTTCCGCATCCGTAGCGCTCGCTAAAAACGGGCTCGACGTTCCCTTCTTCTTCAACAGAAAAGAAGCAAAAGACCACGGCGAAGGCGGCATTTTCGTAGGCTACAAGCCCCAGGCAGGCGAAGAGGTTGTTATCGTAGAAGACGTTATCACAGCAGGCACGGCTATCCGCGAAAGCATGGAAAACCTTTCTACGCTCGAAGGCGTTAAGGTTGTCGCTACTTTCGTTATGGTAGACAGAAAAGAAATCGGCAAAGACACACTTAAATCCGCTACGGCTCAGGTAACTGAAGATTTCGGTTTCCCCGTTTACTCTGTTGTTGACGTTTACGATATTATCGAATACCTCGAAGAGGACGAAAAGAACGCAGAAAACGTTACACGCATCAAAAATTACCTCGCTGTAAACGGCGCAAAAGAATAAGAATTTTTGGGCGGATTTCCATATCCGCCCGATTTTAAAACCCAGAAAGGAATGTTAAAATGAGAAGCCTTATAGATATTCTCGAGCTTTCTCTCGAAGAAATAGATTCACTTATCGAAACCGCGTGCGATATAAAGAAAAACCCCGAAAAATATGCAGACAAATGCCGCGGCAAAAAGCTTGCAACGCTCTTTTTCGAGCCTTCTACCAGAACACGCCTCAGCTTTGAAGCGGCTATGTACGAGCTTGGCGGAAGCGTGCTCGGCTTTTCCGAAGCAACCTCCTCCTCCGCCTCCAAGGGCGAAAGCATGGCGGACACAGCAAGGGTTGTAAGCGGCTATGCAGACATTATGGCTATACGCCACCCCAAAGAAGGCGCGCCTATGGTTGCTTCCAAAAGCGCATACGTGCCGATCATCAACGCCGGCGACGGCGGCCACTGCCACCCCACACAGACGCTTGCGGACCTCTGCACAATCAAAAACGAAAAGGGCAGACTTTCCGACCTCACAATAGGCTTCTGCGGCGACCTTAAATTCGGCAGAACGGTTCACTCTCTTCTCGCGGCGCTTTCCCGTTACACGGGCATAAAGGTAGTGCTCATCTCCCCCAAAGAGCTTTGCATACCCAGCTACGTTAAGCACGAAACCATCATCAAATCCGGCATGGAATATACGGAAACAGAGAGCCTGGAAGAAATTCTTCCCACGCTCGATGTGCTCTATATGACACGCGTTCAGAAAGAGCGTTTCTCTTATGTAGAAGACTATGAAAGACTCAAAGACAGCTACATTCTCACGGCAGAAAAGCTCGCGGCGGCAAAGAGCGACCTTATCGTTATGCATCCGCTGCCCCGCGTAAACGAGATCTCCGTTGCAATAGACAAGGACCCTCGCGCAAAATATTTCGACCAGACGCTCTACGGCAAATATATGCGTATGGCGCTCATACTTTTCCTTCTTGATGAAAAACAGAAAAACGCAGAAGAAAAAGAAATCCCCTACCGCCTCGTTCACGACAAGGTTTGCACCAACCCCGTATGCATCAGCAAAACAGAGCAGGAGCTGCCTCAAACAGCCAAATGCGTAAACGAAGAAGAACAGATCTACCGTTGCATCTGGTGCGACAGCCGCGCGAAATAAATTAAGAATAATATACGAAAATACCACCCTTTAGGATCGTTCTCATAAGGATGTTTTCGGGACACGGTAGGGGCGAACTGTGTTCGCCCGCGGGAGACCGCAGGTCTCCCCTACGGATACACATATAAATATCGGCAGAGGACTTGTTTTCTCTGCCGATTTGTGTTATATGGAACTAACAAAAAGCCTTCCTCCGGGAGGAAGGTGGCACGCGGAGCGTGACGAAAGGAGCCTGCGTGACTTTAGTTTTGTACTAACTTCATTGTAACGCGCTCTCCCTCACCCGACTTCGTCGGGAGCTCCCTCCCGGAGGGAGCCTATATACGCCGTAGCGCAACCTTAGGGGTATGGGCTTTGCCCTATGCCTTTGTAATACAAAGGCGAAACTGGCGATAAAACGGAAAGATAAACAAGAAATTGTAGGATTATTCCTTCATCAACTTGATAAAACGGAACATTTCATCAGGTTCCTCGTCTGGTTCGTGTGAGTCATCCCCAAATATTATATGCTCTGGCCGAAAATACTCACACCAAAATTGGTCGATTTGAAAGCCGCATTTGTTTACATAGAAATGGATGTTGCGCTTCTCAAAATAAGGAGTGCAGGTTTCCCATATTACCGTTTCGGGATGCAGAGCCTCAACCGCTTGCCACGCGCCGTAGCCAATGCCTTTACTGTGCGCTTCGGGCAGTACAAAGAGAATATCCAAGTGGTTATGATGCGTTTCCTTGTCAATCGTGAGTATCAGACCACCAACCTTCTCACCGTCAAGCATGATGCGGTATGTTTCGCTTTTTGGATTGTCAATGGATTTTTCAATGGTTGCGCGAGAAATGATCTCACCGTCATCGTCAATATGGTCGTCACGTTCACCAAACTCCATCATTGCGCCATACTTAAACGCCCATTGATTGTCAAGGATAAATTGCTCACGGTCATTTGCCGTAAGCGGAACAAGAGTAACCTTTGTGTTTTTCATAAAAAATACCTCCTAAAAAAATAGAGCCTCGGCTATTGCTAAACAATAACCCAAGCTCACTTGGACACCTAATCCGGCATTACGGTACTACGGTACACAGCCTCCGGTGACAAATTATTCTGTAGATATTATATCACAAAAGTACAAGTAAGTCAATAAACGAATTCCAATTTATCGAACAGAACAAAATACCCCAACAGACTTTGAAAATCTGTTGGGGCTTATTATTTGCTTACAGCATAGCAACCCTACACCCCAAAAGAAAACTTCCTTATGAGAACCAGCCCTTGGGGGTGGTATTTTTTATATCGCTTTTTGCCCGTTTTACGCCGTTTTTACGGGAGTTATTTTTCGCAAGGAGTTTGCCCGTCGAGTGCGTCAAGCTCTGCCAAAACCGCGCAAAAACGCTCGTCTTCGCGTATATAATCGAATGCCTTCCATTCCAGCATAGGAAGCACGAAACGTTTGCTGTATTTCACGGGATCACCTCTGTTGGTGCGTGCAAACAGGATATGTGGGGTTATAGCTACTGCCTCGTTTTGCCTTTTCCATTCGCGCACGATCTGCATCATTTCTTCAAGGCGGGCAAAGCATTTTTCTGTCTCTTTTTTCTGTGCCGCGCGCTGTGCAAGACGTGCCGCCGAGCGAATATGCCACAGCACAAAATCTTCGCCGTAATATCCCATAGCGCCGAGCAAACCGTGCTCGATTTCAAAAATCTTGCACATTTTTTCTCTATCGCCCAAGCTGTAATAATTCATTGCAAGGTCATTCATATCCCAAACAAGCCAGTGGAGCGTGTTATATAGCGAATTTTCTATATACGGCGCCGCTTCTTCGTGCTTTTTCTGCATAACAAGGTGCATATATTTAGCACGGTTTTTAGTATACTGCCCGCTTTTTGAAAAATAAGCCATTTGGGCTTCCTCTTTTTCTGTTTCCCCGCACCTGAAATATATTTCGCACATCAGGCAATGGGTTTCGTACACATTCTCCGGGTTTTGGCATAATTTAGCCGCAATTTTTTCCGCGGTTTCCAAAAGCTCGTTCTTTTTTGCCACGCTCATCTCGGCGGAACAATTTGCAAGCCATTTCTGCGTAACAACCAAAATTCCGTGCAAAAGCTCGGGCGAATCGGGGTTATTTTTAAGCAAAACGAGGTATTTACCGTATTTATCGCCGTAATTTTCGTCTTTTCCGCTCGCCTCGTCCCAAAAAGAATTTATTTTTTCAATTTCCTCTATAATTTCTTCTTTGCTTTTTTTCGCGTTGCCGAGAAGCGCGTCTGTGGTAACCCCGAATATATCGGCTATAGGCACGATAAGCGAAATATCGGGTGTGCCCGCGCCCGTTTCCCATTTGCTCACCGCCTGCGGCGTTACCATAAGCCTGCCCGCAACATCTTCCTGCGTGTATCCTGCGTTTTTGCGATAATATTTTAAAGTTTCACCGAATGTCATAGAAAAATTCCTTTCAAAATATAGTTTGCGACGTCGTACTTTAATTGTAGCACAGGCGTAAAAAAACATCAAGCAACGCTTTTTCTTGCCGGGCACAACTACCGGTTGAAAAGAAAAAAGCACCCTTATGCAAAGGGAGCTTTTTATTGTCAGCCAAACTAAAAGATTGTTTTTACCTTACCACAGCGAAAAACTCAAGGTTTTCCACACCGTTGTTGATAAGTGAATGGCTGTGCCCTTCGGGGCAATAATGGCAATCGCCTGCCGCGAGCGTTTCTTCGCCATCTTCATAGAGGCATTTGCCCGTGCCGGAAAGTATGTAAATAATTTCGCAGTTGCCCTCGTGCTTGTGGTAGCCTATCGTAGAGCCGGGCTCCAGCGTGCCGCGCATGATCTTGCCTGCCCCATCTGTGAACATTTTCACAATAAAATCGCCATCGCCACCTTTAAAATGCGTAAATATTTGTGTTTCTACTTCGTTAAAATTTATTTTCATAGCCATACTCCTTATAAATTAAAAAAGACGGAACATATTGTTCCGTCTGCTTTCGTGAATGATCACTGAAAACCGAATAAAGAGTAGAAACTCAAAGTAGAATGAACTAATAGAAGTTCAAGCGCTCGGTCTATTAGTATCGGTCAGCTGAACACATTACTGTGCTTACACCTCCGACCTATCA
>JAFTLJ010000070.1 GCA_017456005.1 Clostridia bacterium
CGTGGGTTCGATTCCCATCACTCGCTCCAATATACGCGCCCTTAGCTCAGTGGATAGAGTGCCCGGCTACGAACCGGTAGGTCGAAGGTTCGAATCCTCCAGGGCGCGCCAAAAAACCTCGTTCTTCTGCTGCTCGTTCTTAAGGACAGTTTCTGAGAATTAAGAATAACGAGCATTGCGGAGGCGAAGAAAAATACGAGAACATTTCGGTGTTTCTCGTATTTTTCTTTTTTTGCACATTTGCAGAATTTCCGTCTTTATAGTACACTAAAAGCACCAAAGGAAAGGAAGGTGCAATAAATGGAAAAGTACATTGAACAGAACGGAATTATCTATGAACTCAGAGGTGAGCAATACTACCCCTTGCTTGAACTTCCCGAACAAAAGGAGGTCGGCAAATACGGAAGATTGCACCTCGCATATCTCAAAGAGTATCGCAAAGGTCGATATACCAATCTTCTCTCGGAGGGCACGCTCAATCAGCGGCTCTATGAGATTGATGTTGAAGCAAAGGCTATTTTTCGGCAACGAAGGTGAAATGGATACTCGATAACGTAGAGGGTGCAAGGGAGCGCGCGGAGCGAGGCGAGCTTTGCTTCGGCACTGTTGACTCCTGGCTTATCTGGAAGCTGACGGGCGGTGCCGAGCATAAAACAGACTATTCAAACGCGGCAAGGACTATGCTTTACAACATAAAGGAGCTAAAGTGGGACGAGGAGCTTCTCTCGCTCTTTAATATTCCCCGCTCTATGCTTCCCGAGGTGCAGCCCTCGTCATCTGTTTTCGGATATACCGACAAGGCTCTTTTCGGTGAGGAAATTGTTATCGGCGGTGCTTGCGGTGACCAGCAGGCGGCGCTTTTCGGACAGTGTGCCACAAATGAGGGTGATATAAAGAATACCTATGGTACGGGTGCGTTTTTGCTTATGAATACGGGCGATACTCCGCATATCAGTGATAGCGGTCTTCTCACCACTATTGCCTGGGGCATCGGTGAGGAGGTAACTTATGCGGTGGAAGGCTCGGTATTTACCTGCGGTGCGGCTATACAGTGGCTGCGTGACGGTATGAAGCTTATCGAGTCGGCGCAGGACAGCGAATATTACGCGAAAAAGGTAAAGGGCTCGGGCGGCGTTATGGTTGTTCCCGCCTTTACGGGTCTTGGTGCGCCCTGGTGGGACCCGTACGCCAGAGGTATCATTATAGGCATCACTCGCGCGACAAATAAATACCACATCATAAGAGCCACTCTCGAGTCGCTCGCATATCAGACCTCGGACGTTGTTTCGCTTATGAGGGACGTAACGGGTATCGAGGTTTCGTCGCTTTGTGTTGACGGCGGCGCTTCGGCAAACAACCTTCTTATGCAGTTCCAGTCGGACATTCTCGGAATTCCGATAGAACGCCCCACCTGCATCGAAACCACGGCACTCGGCGCGGCATATCTTTGCGGCCTTACCGTCGGGGTTTACAAATCGACAGAGGAGCTTAAGGAAAACAAGCGCCTCGAGGCGGTATTCCAACCGAATATGGAAAACGAGGCAAGGGAGGCAAATCTCTCTCGCTGGCGCGAGGCAGTAAAGCGCACGCTTGGGTGGAACACATCACAAGTGTGATCAACATTTCATTTTATTATTAAATTCATTGACAAAAAGACGAGAAACGTAATTCTTCACGTCTTTTGCTTTATATTACACGGCTTATAATATTAAAAATTAAGATGGCAGCTCGAAACCGAGCTGCCATCTTTTGTTTTTGCCACCTTTAATTTACAAAAAGTGTGCTTTTTCGGCAATTTACTCCCAAATCGCGATATTACCGTCCTCGTCGTAATGCCAATAGTTACCTGCGGCTTCGGGAGCCGTTTCGGAGTAGTAATAACGCGTAGCGTTTGTAAGATGCGTATTATAGCTTCCAATTGTTATACCGCTCCATTCGGATTCTGTACCGTAATAGTATACGTTTTTAAGACTTGTGCAATCCTTGAACGCATAATCGCCGATGCTTGTTACGCCATCGCCTATTGTTACGCTCGTAAGGCTTGTGCAATAATAGAACGCATGAGAGCCGATGCTTGTAACGCTATCACCAATTGTTACGCTCGTAAGGCTTGTGCAATGCATGAACGCATCATCGTCGATGCTTGTAACGCTATCGGGGATTGTAATGCTCGTAAGGCTTGTACACTTATAGAACGCATAAGAGCCGATGCTTGTTACGCTATCGGGAATTTCAAAGCTTGTATCAGCTTTTCCTACAGCATACTGTATAAGCGTTTTTCCATCTTTGGAATAAAGATTACCGTCAATAGACTTATATTCCGTATTGTTTTCTCCAACCGTTATGCTTGAAAGGCTAGTACAATACCTGAACGCAGAATTGCCGATGCTTGTAACACTATCGGGAATTGTTATGCTCGTAAGACTTGTGCACCCATCAAACGCAGAAGAGCCGACACTTTCGCAAACGCTGCCTTCTTCAAATTCTACGCTTACTATCTTTGGTGCATAGGATGAAGAATATGGACAAAATAGATATGCCGGTATTTTAGTTACGTTCTTTCCTATTACTACCTTAATTCCATCACCGTTTTTACCTGCATTATAGAATACGTAGTTATTAGAACTCAAATCATTCATGGCGGTAGCATTAAAGTATATTTCTTCAAGTGCTGTGCAATAATTGAACGCATAATAGCCGATGCTTTCGCAAACGCTGCCTTCTTCAAATTCTACGCTTACTATCTTCGGTGCGTAAGATGATGAAGAATAAGGATTGAATAGGTACGCCGGTATTTTAGTAACGTTCTTTCCTATTACTACCTTTATTCCATTACCGCTTCGACCTGCATTGTAGAATACGTAGTTATCACAACTCAAATCATTCATAGCGGTAGCATTAAAGTATATTTCTTCAAGTGCTGTGCAATTATAGAACGCATAATTACCGATGCTTGTAACGCTATCGGGAATAGTTACGCTCGTAAGGCTTGTGCAATCATAGAACGCAGCATAGCCGATGCTTGTTACGCTATCGGGGATTGTTACGCTCGTAAGGCTTGTGCAATCCTCGAACGCAGAAGAGCCGATGCTTGTAAGCTGACTGTTCTCGCCAAACGTTACGCTCGTAAGGCTTGTGCAATCCTCGAACGCATCATAGCCGATGCTTGTAACGTTATCGGGGATAGTTATGCTCGTAAGGCTTGTGCAGTTACAGAACGCACCATTGCCGATGCTTTCGCAAACGCTGCCTTCTTCAAATTCTACGCTTACTATCTTCGGTGCGGAGGATGAATTGAACAGATTTGCCGGTATTTTAGTAACGTTCTTTCCTATTACTACCTTTATTCCATTACCGCTTTGACCTGCTTTGTAGAATAGGTTAGAAGCACAATCATTCATAGCGGTAGCGTTAAAGTATATTTCTTCAAGTGCTGTGCAATTATAGAACGCATAATTTCCGATGCTTGAAAAGCCATCGGGAATTGTTACGCTCGTAATCTTGTGGTTGGCACAGAAGGCATATTCATATATCACATAATCTTCACCGTTATAGCTATCGGGTAAGATAAGCTCGGTATCATTTCCTGCATATCCTAAAAGATAGTTTATGCCGTCATACGTGTAGAATAGATAACCGTTAACATCCACTATCTTACTCTCACCAGAATGTACCTCTTTTGCATAATAAGCTACGTAACCGTTAGTGTCAGAGCCTGCGGTTATATCGAGAGAAGAATGGTTTATTACCTCGACAAGCTTATAGCAAGAATTGAACGCATAAG